>JAAZEC010000277.1 GCA_012512495.1 Erysipelothrix sp. | reverse complement strand
CTGACATTATGATTAGAGGGGGAACGATTTTAGGTTCAGCTCGCTTAGTTGAGTTCAAACAACCGGAAGTCGTTGATCAGGCCGTGGCTAATCTCTTGGAATTCGGGATTGACGCACTGGTGGTTATCGGTGGCGATGGGACCTATAAAGGAGCGCAGGCTCTTTCTGAAAAGGGCATAAGCTGTATGGCGTTGCCGGGAACCATTGACAACGATATATTCTCTACTGATTACACGATTGGCTTTAATACCGCAGTCGAAACGATTGTTGAAAACGTGGACCGCTTACGGGACACTTCCAGTTCTCATAATCGCTGTTCGGTAGTTGAAGTGATGGGTAATAAATGTGGCGATTTGGCCATTTTCTCAGGACTGGTTTGTGGTGCTGAAATGATTATTACCAATGAAACAGGTTATGATGAGAAGGACTTATTGGAGAAGCTTACCTATTTTTCTGAAGTCCGGAAAAAGAATCATGCGATTGTTATGATTAGCGAAAAAATAACCGATGTTTCCAGATTGGCAAAACAGATTTCCTTAAAGACACCATTTTCAGGTAGGGATACCGTATTAGGTCATATTCAAAGAGGCGGCTCACCCTCTCCTGACGATCGCTTATTAGCGACGCGCTTAGGGGACCAGGCTGTTGAGAATATACAGAATGGTTTACGTGGCCACAGCATTGGTATTATTAATAACCAGATTGTGTCACTGACTTTAGAAGAAGCATTAGCATTACCACCGCGTTCACGTCAGTCGTATTTCAGCTTACATGATCGTCTGGTATAAAAAGGAGAAAACATGCAAGAGTTCAAAAAAACAAAGATTGTCTGTACCATAGGTCCAGCAACAGCAAGTTATGACATGATTAATAAGCTCGCCGAAAGAGGAATGAACGTCGTTCGTTTCAACTTCTCTCACGACACTCATGAGTCACATAAAGAAAGAATGAACCTGGTCCGCCAAGTAGCAGATGCGGGTGGTTTCGTCCTATCAATTATGATTGATACCAAGGGACCTGAAATCCGTGTTGGTGAAATGGAAAATGGCGAAGTACAGTTTAAGACAGGTGATGTTGTTGAAATTCATCGTGACCAAGTCGTTGGTAATCATGATCGTTTCTCAATCTCAGTACCAGAAGTATTTGACGATGTTGAATCAGGCGCAACCCTTCTGATTGATGATGGAAAGATTAGAATTACAGTCTTAAGCAACGAAGGCAATGGTGTTTTAAAGGGAAGAATCGAAAACTTTGGTGTCATTAAGACTCGTAAAGGTGTCAATGTTCCCAATGTCCACTTGTCACAAGCTTTTATTTCAGAGAAGGACGATGCTGATATCCGTTTTGCTTGTAGGAATGGCGCTGACTTTATTGCTGCTTCCTTTGTAAGACGTAAAGAAGATGTGCTTCAAATCCGTGAAATCTTGAAGGAAGAGGGAGCTCATCGTTTACAAATCATTGCGAAGATTGAGAACCAAGAAGGCTATGACAATATTGAGGAAATCTTAGAAGTTTCCGATGGTGTCATGGTTGCTCGTGGAGACTTAGGAGTTGAGGTTAGCACGGCTTTAGTTCCCATTTATCAGAAGAAAATTATTCAAAAGGCTAATGAACACGGCAAACCGGTCATTACGGCTACGCATATGCTTGAATCCATGATGTCTAGTCCACGTCCAACCCGCGCAGAAGCGAGCGATGTCGCCAATGCTATCCTTGATGGAACAGATGCCATAATGACCTCGGGCGAAACGGCAGTAGGTGCCTATCCATTAGAAGCAGTTGAGACCATGAATACGATTGCGCTAGCGATGGAAAATATCATTCCTTATCGCGATAATCTTAGACATCAAGTGAATACCTCGAAGAAAACAATTCAGGATTCCATTGGTATCTCAGTTGCGGATTCTTCCATTAACCTGGAACAAGTTGAAGCGATTGTGGCCTTTACTCAAGGGGGTTCGACAGCACGTCGAATTTCGAAGTATCGCCCACCAGTGCCTATATTTGCGGTTACGTTTACTCATGAAGTTGAACGTTCATTGAACTCTAATTGGGGTGTCTTCCCAGTGTTCTCGGACATTCAAAATAATATGCACAATGATGACGAATTAGCGTCTATCATTGCTAAGAATTTTGGAATTGAGCCAGGCAAGTTTGTCATCATTACGGCAGGATATCCTACAGGTGAGGGTACGGCGAATATGATGAAAATTATCGAAGTGAAATAACAAACAATATTATAATAATAGGGGGATCCAATGAAAAAGTATTTAGGTATTGATTTAGGTGGTACTCAGGTTCGAGCCGCTGTCGTAGACGAAGAGGGCACGATTCATCAGATTGAAAGTGCACCTTCACTAGCATTAGAGAGTTCAGAGACCATCATTAACAATCTCTATGAGGTGGTTGATAGAATTGATGGGTTGAAGGAACTCAGTGGTATCGGAATTGGTGTACCTGGTCCTGTCGATCAGGTTAATGGCTGGATGAATCTAGCATCGAATATTCCTGCTATGGTCAAAGTACCCTTGGTTAAATTACTCAGCGAGCGTTATCATTTACCAGTCTATATGGACAATGACGCGAACGTGGCTGCACTGGCGGAAGCGAGTGTTGGTGTGGGTAAAGGGTTACCAATTGTGGTTTATGTGACCCACTCAACGGGTATCGGCGCAGGGATCGTCATTAATGGCCAGACCGTTTCTGGTCAGCACGGGTTTGCGGGTGAAATCGCCAATCTGATCGTTAATGACAACTATCCGAAGATCAATCACCTGAATGCGGGATCGGTCGAGAACGTTGCGGCTGGCGTTGGCTTTGTCCGTCATGGTCAAGAGCGAATTGATAAGAATATCGTTTCTGGAAAAGAGATTTTTGATTTGGCTGAAGCAGGAAATGCTGAGGCTATCAAGATTATCGACGAGATGGCATTCCATTTCGCGAAAGGTCTCTCGATGGTTACCGCGGAATTGGACCCTCATAGCATAATTATTGGTGGCGGTATCACTAAGTCGAGCCGTCTGTATTTTGATAAATTACATGAATACTACCACAGCATGGTTCATGAGAGCCTTCGTGACATGCATTT
>JAAZEC010000276.1 GCA_012512495.1 Erysipelothrix sp. | reverse complement strand
CCATTATGCTGTCGAAGTTCGAAATATATAACATTGATATACTACCGCTTGTTCAGGATTATGAACAGCTAATTGGAACCCTGCTTCCTGAGCGACTATATGCATTACTTCATACTTTATATAAAAATAGAGGGTCTGAAGACCGTCTGAAAAAATATCTAGAAAAAAACGGGGTCTCAATAATAAACCTAATTGAAAAATATTTGACTGATATTCAGAACTCAACATATATTCAGTACAATGCCGATCGGTTAAAATCTACCCAAGATTCTCTTGCACGTGCGCAGGGTATTTCTTCATGTTCAGAACAGTTGTCTGAGCTCATTGAATATCAAAGAGCGCTGCTGACTGCGCAGGAAATTTATGACAATGGCATTTTGCATAGATTCGAGCATAAGGTAAACACCCATCATACAATTGCTCAGGTTCGTTCGTACTCGGTACTTGATTATATCAATACCGTATTAAGTGATGACTATAAGCAAATAGGATCAACAGTCAATGCACGCTGGTTTGGTGTTCCTCAGGAAAGACTTCGCTATATAAGAATCGGAATTCGTTCAGATATTGCTGGAGACTATGATATATCATTACCACAGGAACCTGAACAAACACCTTTTATCACAGTTGAGGATGCAATTTCCGATCTTATAAATTGTGAGGTTTCATTTAGCAGAGAGGAAAAAGGAGTTGATTATACTGAAGCTGATCTACCAGTTTCAGAGTATGCTCTTTCATTAAGACATAACGGATTATTGTATAATCATATAGCCACACAAACAACGCCTGAATCCTTAAAACGCTTCAAAGCTTTAAAAGAGGGTGAGAACTTTCATAAGCTTCCAAAAGAGCTCATCGGTTCATACGAGAAGCCAGAACGTACACAAAACACTATTTATTTAAGGTTAGACAGCAAAAAACACTCAGGTACAGTTGTTAATGTAAGAAAATCTATGTGGATTCATCCGAAACTGGATAGAGCAGTTTCTGTTAGAGAAGCTGCACGGTTGCAGTCTTTCCCGGATTGCTTCATTTTTGAGGGAACAAAGGATTCTCAGTATCAACAAGTTGGCAATGCTGTACCACCATTAATGGCAAAGGTTATTGCTGAGAATGTCTTAAAGTATTTGCCATCTGGTCACGACTAGTTAATAGTAGCTCTTTAAGTTTCTTGGGAGTCACGTTATCAGGGAATTTGAGAAAATTAGGAAATGAGATTAAAATCATTTCCTTTTTCTATGATTAATTCAATAGATATTACGGTTCTAAAATGATGTCAAGTCCTTAATCTTGTGTAAAATCGTTATGAGTTAGACTGGCTCGATCATTGGAGCCAGCTTTTTGTTTCTTCACTAAAACTGATGTATTGTCTATCGCTTGTTATCCACTCCTCGTTTAAGTCTATGAGTATAGTCCCAATTAGCCTGAGAGCTGAAGCTTCATTTGGGAAGATGCGAATCACTTTTTCTCTCCTTCTTATTTCCTCGTTGACCCTCTCCAACATGTTGGTACTTTTGACTCTTGAGTAATTGGTCTCTATCGTACTACAGTATTGAAAGCTATCTTCAAACCCTGAATCGAGCGTTTCTATCATTCCTGGGTAGAGGTCTGTGTATTTGTTTTCTAGTCGCTTTTTGAAGTCTCGCGCAGCCTCGATGTTTGTCATTCTAAAGAGTGCCTTCAATTCACTACGAACCTCTTCGGTCTGTTTCCTTGGCACGTGACTAAATACATTTCTCATAAAGTGAACTTGACAACGCTGCCAGCTAGCACCCGTAAAACACTGCTTAATAGCCTCTACTTCGCCTTTATGAGCATCAGAAGTCACCATCTTGACTCCTTTGAGACCTCGTTGGATAAGCTCTTCATAGATCGCTTTCCAGCTGTCAAAGCTCTCCGTATTCCCTATCCTAAAACCGAGTACTTCACGATATCCATTCGAATTAATGCCCACCACCAGGTGGAAAGCCTTAGAAACAACTCGTCTATTTTCACGGACTTTGAGATAAAGAACATCACTGAATAGAAAGGGATAATCAATCTCAAACTTCTTATTGAGAAAGTCTTCGACCTGTTGATCTAATTGCGTTGTCAATGAACTAATGAATGATTTTGAAACCGACTTACCACAGAGTTCTTCCACGATTTTAGTCACTTTACGAGTAGAAACTCCTTGTACATACATCTCTAACATCGAAGCAATGAGTGCTTGTTCATGACGTTGATAACGCTCAAAGACACTCGGTGAGAACTGTCCATCTCTCGTCCGTGGGACATTAAGTTCAAGTGAACCAATACGGGTGACATACTCGCGGGAGTAATAACCATTGCGTTGGGAAACTCGCTGTTGATTTCGAACATAGTTGTCTACTTGAATATACTCATCTCTTTGATTCTCCATTAATTGGTTCAAGATTGTTGTTAAGAGTTGTTTGGAAAGTTCGTCAGCTCCCGACTTTTCGATAATCGCTTGAATGTCTTCCATCTTTAAAGTAAAATTGACTTGTGCCATAGTGTTCTCCTTTATGTGTTTGATTGTGCTAACATCATAACAGAGCTCTATGGCTTTTT
>JAAZEC010000047.1 GCA_012512495.1 Erysipelothrix sp. | reverse complement strand
GTCAGTGTGGACATGTGTTGATGTGTCCAAATTGTGAAACGACCCTGTCTTATCACAAGGCTGATCAGAGTTTTCGCTGTCACACCTGTGATCATGTCTCGTTTAGGCAGGACTGTCCGGAGTGTGGCAATCGGGTGTTGGAAATGAAGGGTTTTGGTACACAGCGGTTGGAAGAAATCGTTGCGAAACACTTACCGACGGCACGCTTATTAAGGATGGATCGGGATACTACGACCCGTAAGAACTCCCATCAGAAACTGCTGTCTGACTTTAATAACCATGAAGCGGATATTTTGATTGGCACCCAAATGATTGCCAAGGGTCTAGATAATCCACTGGTGACCTGTGTGGGAATCATTAGTCCAGACGCTGCTTTACTCCATGAGGATTTCAGCAGTGCTGAGCGTGTCTTCTCTTTGATTCTTCAGGCATCCGGAAGGGCAGGTCGTCACGATCTAGCGGGTCATGTTTATATCCAGACCTTTAATCCTGATCATTATGCGATTCAATATGCGCTGAGGCAGGACTACAAGCGTTTCTTTATGCGGGAGATGCAGTATCGGCATATGGGAAGCTATCCACCGTACTCCTACCTGATTGAGCTGGTCTTTCTTCATAAGAGTGAAGCGGTGCTGGATGAAGTGGTCTTCGGGTATCAAAGGGAGTTAGTTAAGCATAAGGAATTTACGACGTTGGGGCCAGCTGTACTACGGATGCAACGCAATCTGTTAAGGCGGCGGCTTATCCTGAAAGGAAAGGACCTGGATTTCATGAGAGAAACACTCTATGACCTTCATGCGGTTTTGTTTAAGCAACTGAAGGGTGTTCGTGTTTCGATTAATGTAAATCCTGTGAGTATATCATCATGAACGCAAGACACCAAGCATACCAGTTGCTCTATGCGACACTAAAGAAGGGTCAATACCTTAATCTAGGGCTCAAGGAGGCGAATCTGACTCCTCAGGATCGCTCTTTTGTGACGCGCCTGGTCAACGATGCTTTACAGAACTACGACTGGATGAAGTATCAGTACCAGGAGTTTTTAGTCAGGGAGGTTCCCTTGGAAGTGGAGATCATTTTGGTCATGAGCTGTGTTCAACATTTCCTGATGGATTCAGTTGAGGACTATGCCAATGTGAATGAGGCGGTAAACCTTGTTAAGGAAGTTAAACCCAGCTATAGTGGGTTAGTGAACGCAGTCTTGAAGAAGGTCATTCAAAATCCTCTTAAGGATAGTGATGACTTGAGCATTCGTTATTCCCATCCCAGTTGGATGGTCAATCTCTTTAAGAAGCAACTGGGAGAGGTCGCGGCCATGAAATTGTTGGCTCATAACAATACCATTGCGCCGTTGTACGTGAGAGTTCATCAGGATGAGGCCATTGAAAAGTATGAATTGACCAAACAAGACGGGTATTACGTGGGTAGTGGTAAGCTACTTGGGAGCGATGCGCTGGAAAGTGGGGCCTTACTGATTCAGGATAAGGCGTCACAACAAGTGGTAGAAATGTTTGATGAGATTAGCGGTAGGATTCTGGATGCGTGTGGAGCTCCGGGTACGAAGTGTTCCCAGTTGGCGCTCCGTTTTCCACAGGCTGATATTACGATGTTGGATATTCACCCGCATCGTGTTAAACTGGCACAGGATTTAATGGGTCGCTTAGGAATTGAGAATGTTAACTGTATCGTAGGCGATGCGACGAATTATGTTGATGAACCTTTTGATGCGATTCTGTGTGATGTTCCCTGTTCGGGACTGGGCGTGCTTAGAAGGAAGCCTGATTTGCGCTTTCGTATTCAGCCAGAAGACTTGGATAGCTTAGAGCAGCTCCAAGCGGATATCTTGGATCACGTGGATACCTTACTGAAGCCGGGTGGGCAATTAGTCTATGCGACGTGTACATTAAATCGGAAAGAAAATGAGCTTCAAATTAAGAAATTTTTGAGGCGTACAGGTAATTATGTCTTAGTGAGGGAACAACTTATACTGCCTCCTGAGCATAATAGTGATGGTTTTTATATGGCACTTTTAGTAAAAAGTGTATGATTAATTATGGTATGATAGATTGGGTGATTTAAGAGTGGAAAATATTCTGAACTATACAAGAACAAGATTAATGGATTGGTTAGTAGACCATGGTGAGAAGCCATTTAAGGCTCAACAGCTGTTTGCGTGGCTTTATAAGCATCGTGAGCTGGAGTTTGGGAATATGAGCAATCTTTCAAAAGCTACACAGGCTAAGCTTGGGGAGTCTTTTGAGGTGGGCGCACTGGCACTTGAGAACAAGCAAGTATCGAGCGATGGTACGATTAAGTACCTGTTTAGGACTCAGGATGGTCTGTTCCTGGAAACAGTATTAATGAGTCAGGACTATGGTTATTCTATCTGCGTGACCTCACAACTCGGCTGTAACATGGGTTGTACTTTTTGTGCGTCGGGCATTCTTAAGAAACAAAGAGATTTGAGTTGTGGTGAAATCGTAGCTCAACTACTTCAGGCCCAACGGGATCTTGATGGGGAAGAGAAGCGAATCAGTCATATTGTAGTGATGGGGATTGGTGAGCCTTTTGATAATTACGACAATGTGATGGACTTTATCAATATTGCGAATGATGACCATGGCTTTGGGATTGGGGCACGCCATATTACGATTTCTACTTGTGGTGTTGTTCCTTCGATCAAGCGCTTTGCTGATGAGCAGTCTCAGGTTAATCTAGCAATCTCATTACATGCTCCTAATGATGAGTTGAGGAGTCAATTGATGCCTATTAATAATCGCTATCCGCTTAAGAGTTTGATGGATAGTTTGAGATATTACTTGTCGAAGAACAATCGCCGTTTAACGTTTGAATATATCTTGATTGAGAATGTGAATGATTCAATTGAACAGGCTAATGAGTTAGCGGATCTGATTCGTGATTTGAATGCTTATGTCAATTTAATTCCCTATAATCCGGTGGATGAGAAGGGTTATAAGCAGTCGTCTAAATCATCTCAGTTAGCTTTTTATGATCGTTTAAAAAGAAGGAAGATTCAGTGCACCTTGCGCCGTGAACAGGGTCAGGATATTGATGCCGCGTGTGGTCAGCTGAGAGCTAAGAAAATGAAGGGGCTAGACTATGCAAGTTGATGGAACATCTTCAATTGGACTCGTGAGGGCGAACAACCAGGATAGGTTTGCGATTATCAAGCATCCTACTCTCAAAAACCTGACAGGCTGTGTGGTCTGTGATGGCGTGGGGGGTTCGAATGCGGGAGAGGTGGCTGCCTCGATCGCGGTTGAAGAATTTGTGAAGCACTTTAATGAAATTACGGATGTATCAAAACTAAATAATCTTGAAGAATGGGTGAGACTCACACTTGGTGAGATCAACCAGAAGATTTATGACTTGGCTCATTCGAGTGAGGAATTCGAGGGCATGTCTACCACGATGGTGGCGGCTATTATTAGCGAGTATGGGACGCTTTATCTCAATATCGGTGATAGTAGGGTCTATCTGGTGGATCATGAGGATATCCTTCGGCAAGTTTCCCGTGATCACTCGTTGGTTTTCGATATGGTGATGAAGGGGAGTATTACTTCTTCTGAGGCGAAGACACATCCATTGAGGAATGCGGTGACGAATGCACTTGGTATTTATAAAAAAGTACGGATTGATTTGAATGAGATAAAACTGCCTTATAAGCAGCTCTTGCTTTGTACGGATGGCCTCCATGGCTATGTGGAAGAGGACAAGATTACTGAGGTTCTTAATAATCCCCACTTGAATGTTCGCCAGAGAGTAATTGCTTTGGTGAATGAGGCTGAAAAAGTCGGTGGTCCTGACAACATCACATTGGTTGTCGTTGATAGAGATAGTCAAGGAGGTTAAAATGGAACAGAATGAATTACAACTACAGAGATATCAAATAATTGAGCGCATTGGCGAGGGTGGCATGGCGAATGTCTATTTAGCATTTGACAAGGTCCTCAAGCGTGAATGTGCCATTAAAATATTGAAGGCCGATCTTTCGGATAACCCGGTTACCTTATTGCGATTCAAGAGGGAAGCGGACGCTGCTAGTAAACTGCACCATCCTTCCATCGTGACCATCTATGATGTTGGACAGAGCGATAATCGCCACTTCATTGTCATGGAGTACGTGAAGGGTACGACCTTGAAGTCGCTGATTCAACAACGTGGCGCTATTGAGAAGAATGAGGCCATCTTTTTGATGGAACAGATTCTTGAGGGAATCGTCGTGGCCCATAAGGCCGGTGTTATTCATCGCGATATCAAGCCTCAGAACATCCTTATTAAGGCAGATGGAACGGTTAAGATAACTGATTTTGGGATTGCGACAACGGAAGGTTCGGTTCAGTTGACGCAGCACGATTCGGTCATGGGGTCGGTTCATTATTTAGCGCCTGAGTGTGCTAGAGGGGAACAGGCAACTAGCCAGTCGGACATTTATTCACTGGGTATTGTCTTCTATGAAATGTTGACCGGTGAAGTACCTTACAAGGGTGATGGAGCGGTACAGGTGGCCTTGAAACATCTGAATGATGAGATTCGTCCGGTTCGTGAGTTTAATAATTCAATTGAGCAATCGATTGAGAACATCATTATCAAAGCGACAGCGAAGAATCGGTCGTTCCGATATCAGAGTGCACAGGATATGCTTGATGATCTCAAGGTAGCCTTGAGTGATGATTATAAAAATGTTAGTAAAGTGGTATTCAAGAGTACTGACGAGGGGGAAACGCTTGTGTTTGACGAAATAGATGCAAAGAAGACCAGTAAGGTGTCGAAGAATCCAAAGGAAAAGCGTAAAAAGCAGATTCTGATTGGGGTTATTATTGCCTGTGTTGTCATTATCGCAGCGATTTTCGCTATTGATTACTTTGGTGGTAATGGCGATCCTGCCATGGTTAAAATACCGCCAACGGAAGGCTTGAGTATTGAAGAGGCTACGGAGCTGCTTGAAGAGGCAGGCTTTGAGGTCTCCGAGAGAGTCACTTACGAGCTTCATGAAGACATTGAGAAGGACTTAGTCATTAGGACTAACCCTGAGGTTGATGAAGAAGCAGCTGAAGGTTCACTGATCCGTTTGATTGTTTCTGAAGGTACCTTCTTGGTAATTGAGGACTATACTGGCTGGTTAGAGAGCGATGTTCGTGCCTTGTTTGAGAATACCCGGGTGACTATTAGAGTTGAGTATGCGGCGGAATCTTCAAGAGAACCTGGCGTTGTCTTATCTCAAGAACTATTGAATCCTGGTGATAAAGTTGATCCTTCGATTTCCTATGAAATGAAACTTATTGTTTCGAAACCAGTCGAGTTTGTGATACCGGATGTAATTGGTTCACCGATTGAAAGCGCGAAGGCTATTATTGAATCTAGAGGGGGTGTGGTCACACTTATTCCTCAAAATTCTGATACGTTGACGGATGAAGAGTTTGTTCAGATTTCTTTTGAGACCGTGATTGAGGTCAATCCTACGGTTGGCTCACGCTATGTTCAAGAAGAGGGCAATACTGTTGAGTTGAAGTATTGGGAGAAGACCGATCGCGTAGTCGTGGATCGAACCATGTTAGTCGCAATGATTGAGCGCTATGACCAAATAAATACGACGGAGGCTCCGGCTGAAATGGTTAACCGTTTGGAGTTGGCTTATGAGAACGCAACGAGAGTCAATAACAAGAAGACGGCTACACAGACTGAAGTGGATTCCGTGGCTCAAGCTTTGAGTGTCGCGATTCAGGATATCGTGAACTATGTTCCCGAACCTGAACCTAGTGGTAATGGTTCGTGATAATTGGGCGCATAATTAAGTTGGTTTCCAATCACTACACAGTACTGTTAAGTGATGGTACGAGAGTGGAAGCCTTAGCAATGGGTAAGGTTCGTCTTGATAAAGCTCCGATTGCGGGTGATTTTGTGAAGGTTGAAGAGCTTGGTGAACACTGGGTGATTCAATCGATTGAACCCCGTCTTAATGAGCTGTCTAGGCCGGCGATTGCGAACATTGATCAGGCGTTGATTATGATGTCGACCGTGCGTCCGCGTTTTGCGAGCGGGTTGGTGGATCGTTTGATTTTCCTGGTCTCTTTGGCACAGATAAAGCCGGTGCTGTTTGTAACGAAAATGGATTTAATAGAGGATGATGATCCGGTCCATGAGTTGATTGCGGATTATCGTCAGGCGGGTTATCAGGTCTTTGAGTTTGGTAAGGATCGTCCGGTAACGGACTTAGAGACTCTCTTTAAGGATAAGGTTTCTGTGTTGACAGGGAACAGTGGTGTTGGGAAGTCGACGCTACTGAATCGGATTGATTCGGCTCTAAAGATCAGAACCCAGGAAACTTCTGAGGCTTTGGGCCGTGGGAAGCACACGACTACTCATACGGAGTTACATGAGCTGTATGGTGGTTGGATTGCGGATACGCCGGGTTTCTCGTCTTTAGATTTCAGTGGTGTGGATCCTTTGGAGTTGTCACAGAGCATTCCTGATTTTCAGATTGAAGAGCCGTGCCGCTTCCGTGATTGTATCCACCAGAATGAACCTGGTTGTGCGATCAAAGAGGCTGTTAAACAAGGAAAAGTTTCTACTATCCGTTATGAAAACTATCTTGAAGTGTTGGAAGTTATTGAAAAGGAGAGAGCGTAATGCGTATTATTGCACCTTCGGTATTGTCTCTGGATTACAGTCGCTTGAGTGAAACTGTCCAGGAGTTGAATGAGTCCAAAGCGAAATGGATCCACTATGATGTCATGGATGGTCATTTTGTTCCTAACCTAACGTTTGGTCCTGATATCTTAAGGGGTTTTCGTAAGATGTCGAACCACTTTCTGGATGTCCATTTAATGATTGAGGATCCTCTTAAGTATGCTGACATGTTTATTGAAGCGGGAGCGGATGGTATTACTTTCCATAGCGAGTGCTTTAAGTCGGTCGATGAGATGATTGACTTCATTGATTATTTGCATTCAAAGAATGTGAGTGTGGGTATTACTTCGAAACCTGAGACGGATATGAATTCCTATAAAGAAGTCCTAGGTTTAGTGGATCTGGTACTGGTGATGTCGGTTGAGCCTGGTTTTGGGGGTCAATCCTTCCAAGAGGGCGCATTGGATAAAATTCGCACCTTGGATGGTTGGCGTAAAGAGCTAGAGTTTGATTACCTGATTCAGGTCGATGGTGGAATCAATGCGGAGACGGCACAGCTTGCTTTGAAGGCTGGTGTGGATGTCTTGGTGGCGGGTTCGTACATCTTCAAGGGTGATGTTACTGAAAAAATAGATGAGTTATGGAATCTTTAATTTGTACCGTAGTTGTCAGGGAACCTTCGCCTAGTGAGGTGATTCGCTTCCAGGGTGATGTCATTGGTGTCGATTATGGGGCCTTCTATTGTGCGAGGCATGGCTATCCCATGAAACTTGCGATTGGTGATTTCGACTCGATTGATAAAACGAACTTGCCTTTGATTGAGAGCTTCGCGGATGAGGTGGCCGTACTGCCTGAGATGAAGGATGTATCGGATTTTGAGGCGGCTCTAGAGAGACTAGAGGGCTATGAAAAAATCTATGTCTATGGTGGACTTGGTGGTCGTCTGGATCATCAGTTTGCGATGATGAAGCATCTTCAAAGGGACAGCCGACTCGTGTTTCTCAATGAGAATAATAAAATCTATGTTCTTAAGAAGGGTGAGCACACACTCGATAAAAATGGTTTCAAATATCTCTCACTGTTTGCGATGAGTCCTTCCTTATTGAGTATTGAGGGTGTTAAGTATCCTTTGTCTAATAAGGTACTTGATACAGAGGACACGTACACCTTAAGCAATGAGATCCTGTCTGATTCGTGCACTTTAAATCTTATGAGTGGTCAACTGCTTATCATTCAAAGTAACGACAAAAAAAGCTGATATCTCGATTGAGTCAGCTTTATTTTTTGTTTGCTTGTTGATTAATCACTTAGCCTTGAGCTTTTAGTGATTTAAGTGCACGGGCAGAAATACGGATTTGTTGAGGTTTACCATCAACCAGTACCGTTACTTTTTGAAGGTTTACATTCCATTTACGTCGTGTTGCACGAAGTGAGTGTGAACGATTGTTACCTGACATGGCTTTCTTCCCGGATACGGCGCATACTCTTGACATACCGTAACCCCCCTTCTGTCAATTGCTTGTTTAGGATACCATATTGGAAAATTAATTGCAAGAGGAAGAGCATCAAACTTACAGTGTCTGAATGTGTAGATACTTGAACAGTGTCTTGCCTTCTGAGTATGTGAAACGATTAAAATAACCAACCATCATTTGTTCTCCAACATAGAAAAGAGTCTTCAAAAGAGTTATAATTAGAAGGAACTTATCACAGGAGAAAATTATGATTATACAAAGTAAACGTGTATGGGTGGCAACTCAGTTTCTACCCCTGCAATTAGAAGTAGAAGAAGGCAAAATTAAAGCAGTTTATAGTTATGGCACCAAGGCGGTTGACCATGATTTTAACAATGATCGAATCGTACCAGGATTCATAGATATCCATATCCATGGTGGTTTCGGTTATGACTCCAATATCCCAGACCCAGAAGGTCTTCGCATGTTACAAAGCCGTTTAGTCGAAGAGGGTGTCACTAGCTTTCTACCAACAACAGTAACCCAAAGCGAAGAAGTGCTCACGAAGGCACTTGAAAACATTGCGAGTGTCTACGAAGACCAAGCGAAGGGTGCCTCAATCTTAGGCGTTCACTTCGAAGGTCCGTATTTGAATATGGACTTCAAAGGAGCTCAACCTGGTGAACACATTGTTAAGCCAACCGTTGAACAATTTAAACATTTCCAAAATGCTGCGAAGGGTCTCATCAAAGTCATTACTATGGCGACTGAAGAAGACGAAGACTTCGCACTGACTCACTACCTCAATGAAACTGGCGTCGTTGTGTCCTTGGGACACACGGGTGCGACCTATGAAGAAGCACTACTAGGGTTTGCTAATGGGGTTAAATCAATCACTCACGTCTACAATGGCATGAGCCGCTACCATCATAGGGATGTGAACGTCCAAGGGGCTTCACTAAGAGTCCACGACGTGTTTGGTGAAATCATTGTCGATGG
>JAAZEC010000275.1 GCA_012512495.1 Erysipelothrix sp. | reverse complement strand
CTAAGGGTTGTTTGGCTATGCTGGAAAAGCGTGGCATTACGATCCCTCGTGGTCTTAACATCTACTACTATGGTAACATTCCAAATGGTGCGGGGCTATCTTCGTCCGCTTCGATTGAAATGGTGACCCTGTGGTTAGTTAATACTTTATTTGATTTAAAACTTTCCATGATTGATTGTGCTCTCATTGGTCGTGAGACTGAGAACAACTATCTTGGTGTCAATAGCGGTATCATGGATCAGTTCGCGATTGGTATGGGTCAAAAGGACCATGCGATCTATTTGAATACGGATACACTGGACTATACGATGGTTCCTATTGAACTTGGTGATCATAAGATTGTTATCAGCAATACCAACAAAAGAAGAGGCTTAGCCGATTCCAAGTATAATGAACGCCGTGCTGAATGCGAAGAGGCTTTAGCCCAGCTTCAAACACAACTTCCTATCAAGAACCTGTGCGATTTATCCATGAATGAATTCAATGAGCATCAGTCTCTGATTACTAATGAAATTAATCTTAAGCGTGCTCGCCATGCGGTGAGTGAAAATGAGCGTACTAAACAAGCGACCAAAGTACTTCAGTCTAATGATATGGTATCCTTTGGGAAGCTCATGAACCAATCCCATGCCTCTATGAGGGATGACTATGAAGCGACGGGTATCGAATTGGATACCTTAGTTGAAGCTGCGTGGGCACATCCTGGTACCCTTGGGGCACGTGTTACAGGGGCAGGCTTTGGTGGCTGTTCAATTGCGATTGTCAAAGCCGAACTGGTTGATGACTATATTGAGAAGGTTTCATCTGCTTATCGTGATAAGATAGGTTATGATGCTACGTTCTATGTAGCTGCTGTGGGTGAGGGGACCCATCAGATAGATTAAAAGCATTCAAATCTGAATGTTTTTTTTCAAAAGGAGAAAATAATGGAAACGATAACGATAGAAAATGAGCTATTGAAACTGACCTGTATTAGTAGAGGTGCTACGATTGTGTCTCTTGCGTACAAGCCACTACAGAGAAACCTAATTACTTCATTTGAGACACTCGAACAGTTTGAAGATAATACCAAATATTATCTTGGAACAACGGTAGCACCGAGTGCTGGCAGAATTACTCAGGGACAATTTGTCATGAATAATAAAATTCATCAGTTGGAAAGAAATAGTGGTTCCCACCATTTACATGGTGGAAGTCATGGCTTGAGTACCCAACTCCTTGATTGGAAGAAGACAGACAACACCATCGAGTTTTTTGGGACTTTCGACCATCGGATTGATAGCTATCCGGGTGAGGTCACGTATAAAGTTACTTATGAGTTAAAGGGTCAACAGCTGATTATCAGCCTTGAGGGAACTCCCGATGTGAAGATGCCACTGAACATGGCGAACCATATGTATTTCAACCTCGATGGTAGTGATAGTGTGCTTGATCATAAGCTCCAGGTGAGTGCTGATAGTATTGTCCAATTGGCCGATAATGGGGCTCCTAGTAATAAACTGTTGCGAGTCAAGGATACCGTATTTGATTTCAGGTCAAAGAAACCCTTGAGACAACTACTTCAGGGACATCCTCAGTTTGAGATTAGCCGCCTATTGGATCATGCTTTCGTATTGAAAACACCTAAGACACTTATCCTTGAGGGCAAGGACCTATCGATGACTGTAGAGACCACTTCTGAAAGCATCGTCCTTTATACTGCGAACCATTTTGATGAACAGTTTGTCCGTGACAACCATGAGTTGGCTAAGAATCAACAGTCAGTGGCGATTGAGGCTCAAAAAATTCCTAATGGTGTCAACACTAGTCTCGATAAGAACCCGTTTCATAATCTGGAGAATCCTTTTAACTCACAGACTATTTATACATTTGATCGAATTTCTTAAAGAAAATACCGGAGATATACAAGTCAAAACGACTTAAAAGATAGGTGCTAAGTAGTGCGTATGGATTAATCCAGTGTGGTACATTAAAAGAAATGATGGGTGGAATCCATAAAATTGCGAAAACAAAAACGTAGTAGAAAATATAAGCTCCTACGTTTCTTGTTGAGATATCAAATGACATACCATAAAACCTTTTGCGCATGATACCTAGCAGATAAAGAATGAGCCAACCGACAGCCCAGCCTAGTGTTAGGGACCAGCCGAAATAGAGAAGAATTGCGCCAATAATAGTAATGAGTATGTATTTAATTGAGTTGTATTTTTTCATACTATTATTTTACACTTTTTGAAAAAATCAGCAACTATTATAATAGTAATTATTTTGACATCTTTAACTAGCAATGATATATTTTACCTATTGAGTTATCAATTGAAACAATGGAGAGGTTGAAATGTGATGAGTATATTCGGAATCGAAATTCAAAAAGAAGTCTTCTCTATTTTAATTGTCTCTGCCATCGTTGGGGCTATCATTTTTGTGGTGAACAGAAGTCTGAAGAAGGCCGATCCCCTAGCAAAACCATCGGGTATCACAGCCCTTGCATTGCTATTTGTTAATACCGTGGAAAAACTGACGAGAGAGAGTATGTCTGGTAATAAGGTGTATAAGAAATATGCACCATATATTGGTTTACTGATGGTTTATCTATTTATTTCGAATACAATAGGCTTATTTGCGATTAGTGCACCAACCTCAAACTATTCAGTGACCTTGGCATTGACACTTATTACGTGGTTTATGATTCAAAGTGTTGCGATTGGTACCCAAGGCTGGAAAGGGTTTATTAAGGGTTTCTTTGAGCCATTTGCTCCGTTTGTGATCATGAACTTATTTGGTTTAATAGCACCACTGGTGAGTATGTCACTTCGGATGTTTGGTAATGTCTTAAGCGGCTCTGTAATTATGGAACTTCTTTACACCTTTACAGGATGGATTTCCTCATTAATACCCTATTTAGGAATATTTAACTGGCTGGGAGTAATAGTTGCGCCTGCGTTACATTTATACTTTGATTTATTCTCTGGTTTTATTCAAATGTTTATCTTTATTTCATTAACTATGGTGTATATAGGTAATGAGCTACCCGAAACAGAAAAGGAGAAGGAGAGCTAATGGATATAGGAAAAGGACTTATTGCTATTGGAGCAGGACTAGCGGTCATGGCAGGAATGATGACTGGAATAGGACAAGG
>JAAZEC010000046.1 GCA_012512495.1 Erysipelothrix sp. | reverse complement strand
TGAATAATTAGTTTACTTAGCTGCTTCGTAACGAGCAGATACAGCATCCCAGTTTACAACACGGAAGAATTCAGTTAAGTAGTCAGGACGGCGATTTTGATAGTTCAAATAATACGCATGTTCCCAGACGTCCACGCCAAGGATTGGTGTCTTGCCATCGCTAAGTGGTGAATCTTGATTAGCAGTCGATACGACTTCTAATTTTCCATCACTAACAACTAACCAAGCCCAGCCGCTACCAAAGCGAGTAGCACCAGCATTCTTGAAAGCTGTCTTGAAGTCTTCTACGGAGCCAAAGGTGCTCACGATATCATCCTTAAGGGCACCCTTTAATTCAGTTGAATCAGCAGGAGCTAAGATTTCCCAGAAGAAGGTATGGTTAGCATGTCCGCCACCATTGTTACGAACAGCAGTGCGGATATCCTCAGGGACAGCGTCTAAATCAGCAATCACTTCTTCAACAGATTTCCCTTCAAAGAAAGTGGGGTGTTTTTCAGCCGCAGCATTGAGATTCGCTACATAGGTCGCATGGTGCTTACCATGGTGAATTTCCATTGTACGAGAATCAATGACCGGTTCAAGTGCATTTGTTTCATAAGGCAGTTTTGGTAATGTGTAAGTAGTCATAATGTGTTTTTCCTCCTCTTTATGATGTATACTTATCCTATCAGTGATGTGGCTGATAATCAATGGTATTGCCCATAAATTGGTAGACATATCAAAGAAAGGATTAACCATGAAAGATAAGTGTTTAGCTTTATTGAATAGCCGAGGCGTGGAAATGGACGATCTCATCGAGATAGTCATGTTACTACAAGAACAGTATATAGATGGGTTGGATAAGGAAGAAATAAGAACGGATATCTATGAGATTCTAGATAAACGAGAAGTCTACCATTCAATCTTTACGGGAATCGCGATCGATGTCGCTACCGAACAGAAATCCCTATTCGATAAAGAGTTAATGGGGATAATTCGTCACGACGAAGGTCTGTATGGTGTCGATGAGGTCTTAGCCTATGGTATCTGTAATCTTTATGGTTCGATTGCCTTGACTAATTTTGGATATGTTGATAAAACAAAACCAGGCATCATTGGTATCCTCAATGATGATCCAGAGCATTGTCATACGTTTCTAGACGACATCGTCGGTGCGATAGTGGCCTCGGCCGCTTCTAAACTGGCACACACTCATATACGAAAGGAAGAATTAATATGAAGAAAATAGCCATTGCTTTAATGCTGGTCCTGTTGTTGCTAGTCAGCTGTGGGTCTACCGAGCTCATAAGTCTTTCTGATGGACAAGAAATTATGGAGAAAATGGAGAGCGACGAATCATTCGTATTCGCCATTGGGACTTCTACTTGCCCAGCTTGTACGCAATACAAACCAGTATTAGAAGAGTTAATTGAAAGCAAAGATGTTGAAGTCTTTTATATTGAAAGTGATAAAGTTGATCAAGCAGTCGTTCTCGAACTAGTCGAAAAATACCTGGATAACGAGCTAGAATGGACACCCACCACTTACTTTATTGTAGATGGTGAAGTCACTGAAGCACTACCAGGAGCCTTGCGTTATACGGAACTAGTTGCAAAGTTTGAGGAATATGGATTTATCCAATGATTACCTATCGTGATTGCCAAAGAGCCTTTAGGGAAATAGGTCTAACTGATTATTCCAGCGTCATCGTCCACTATCATCCTGTAATGAAAGGGATACTAGGACAGAGCGCTACCTTTATTCAGGCGCTTTTAGATGTCGTAAGCGAAGGCAATGTCCTAGCATACACGCAATACGAGGATAACAGCGAACCCTACAGAATGAACCTAGAGTCCTTAGAGGAGGCCGAACTGGTACGAAAGCAACTGATGGACTTTGATTTCAAACGCTATCGGGATTCATACTACGACCCTTTATTTATGGCTCTAAGCAAGACTCAAGGGCGCCTCTTTAGCAATCACCCTCATATAGTAAGCTGTGTCAACGGTTCGCAAGCCCGCTATATTACACGGGTCCAACCTCTTGATTTCCCTTTTGGCAAGGAATCTTCCTTTGGCTCAATGTTTGAACTTAACAGCAAAATTTTACTTATAGGAGACGATTTCAAGGAGTGTCATGAACTCCGTCAAGGTTATGCTTTAAATGAGATGGCCCCCATTCAATTGAACGGATCGGCCAGCGGTCAGGGGTGGGAACATTATTTCGACCATCATTACCGTGAGAGTGACTTTGTTGAAGCGATTAAATCATGTCGACAAGTAACAACGATTGATTTTGGAACAGAAAAAATGCGCCTCATCGATTATCGAGAAGCGCTAGACAAAGTTGCAAGTTTGTCCTCTAAGGAATGAATTATTGATTGACAGGTTTCCAGATCCTTATCTGTGAACCTGTTTTTTATTGGGGCATCGATATCAAGGACGCCATAGAGCTGGTCTTTAATAAAGATAGGAATCACCATTTCTGATTGACTCGCAGCATCACAAGCAATGTGTCCCGCAAATTCATGGACATCGGGAACAATGATAGGTAAGTTTGTCTGAGCCACATGGCCACAGACTCCTTTGCCAACTTGAATCACGGTACAAGCTACTTTGCCCTGAAAAGGTCCAAGAATTAGCTGATCATTAATGAGTCGATAGAAACCGACCCAATTGATATTATCCAGCATCTGATTTAGATAAGCGCTCGTGTTAGCAAGCAAGGAGATGGTATCTGCCTCTTCTTCAATTAGGGACAGGTAGGATGTGTCTATTTTTGTCATTGTAATCACCTGCATTTCATTATAACACCCTTTGGAGTATAATAGCATCGTGAACAGGGGAGCGAAAGCTGAGAATCGTAAGATTAGACCCTCAATCACCTGATCTAGTTAAAGCTAGCGTAGGGAGTTTCATATTTAACTCGTAACCTACGCCTCATATTATATGGAGGTGTTTTTTATATGAGTACTAGAGATTTAGTTAAAATGGCCATGTATCTGGCCTTGTTTGTGGTTTTAGATTTTGTGGCCAACCAGTTTGGTATCTTCAAGATGCCCAAAGGTGGCTCACTAGGCATTGGGGTCGTCCCGCTTCTACTAGCAAGCTATGATTTGGGCTTTCGAAAAGGAGTCCTTGTCGCTCTATTGACCATCCCATTAATGTACATGACCGGACAAGTCTGGTTTGTATCATTTGGCCAATTCGCTCTGGATTATGTCCTAGCCTTTGGTGTCTATGGATTGGCAACGATGTTTCCTTCCTTTAATAAGGATGGAGCTTATCCCGTTATGACAGGGATAGTCATTACCAACGCCTTGAGGACTTTCTTCAGTTATCTAGCAGGTGTCTGGTATTGGGAAGTGCCACCAAAGGTCTCACTGACCTATCAGTTGTCGTACATGGTACCTACCTTGATCTTGACACTGATTGTGGTGCCGTTAGTAATGGCTCGGCTGAAGCGTGACAGCTAAAGCTTAATAGGTTATAATAGTTCATGTTAAAGGAGAATGTGATGATGGATGTAGGAGAACAAGTCTATATCCAAAGTTTCAAACATGATGGATCATTACATCGAACATGGGCTAAAGCAACTGTTCTGGAACATCGTGAAGATTGTCTAGTGGTTGTGACCTATAAAGCAATGGTAAGTGAAAGCAATGGGAGACTGTGGCAGACCCGAGAGCCTGCGATCTGTTTCTTTTATCCCGATAAGTGGTACAACATCATTTCAATGATTCGTAAACGCGGTGTTACTTACTATTGTAATGTAGCGTCTCCTTATCTCTATGATGGGGAAGCTATTAAAAACATTGACTATGATTTGGATCTCAAGGTATACCCTAATGGCAGCTATGACATCCTAGATGAGGATGAGTTTGCTCGGCATGGTATGGAAATGAATTATTCGCTAGACATACAGAAGTGTGCCTGGGATAGTTTGCGGGAGTTGGTGGATCTGGCTCGAGATGGCAGTAAGCCATTTGATGAGAAAACGATTGCTCATTACTATCATATGTATTTAGGTCTTGATCGGAAACGTTTGAAATCGACGGATTAATAAAGCCTCTTATTTAAGAGGTTTTTTTATTTTCGAGATTTGGAGAGATTTCGTTGACTATTTTGGTGCCGTGGGTTATGATATTAAAGCTCCCAAAAGGGAACGGATTTATCAAAAAAGAATACAAACCGATAATTTAAAAAGAATTAAGAAATTGGTTGACAAGTCCCAACGGATTTGGTATTCTTAACAAGCGCTCAAGGGCGTGACAGTCGATCTTTGAAAACTAAACAGAAAGAAAAAAACACACACAAACGTCAGTTTTTTAAAACAAAAAAAGTAATAAAAAGAGCTATATCAAATGGAGAGTTTGATCCTGGCTCAGGATGAACGC
>JAAZEC010000274.1 GCA_012512495.1 Erysipelothrix sp. | reverse complement strand
TTGCTCGCAACCTCTGTTTCTGAAACTGTCTCAGCAACAACTTCTTCAACCTTAGCACTTTGACGAACAACGGTTGGTTTAGAATGCAAGGTAACGAGGGTTGGTTTATGAGAGATACCCGAATCAATGAGTTGATTGCCAAATCGTTTCACTTCATGATCGGATACTTTCGTTGTTTGTTCTATATTCAGTAGTTCACGGTTTTCATTGCTGGATGGTAAATCCAATGAATTAACTTCGGGAATAGCTTGTGTTGGCTCAAAAATGGAGAGTGTTAGGACGCAAACAAAAATCAATACGCAAAAAAACTTCGTAAATTTCATAAGTATAGGTTCTCAGCTCTCAGGTTCGGAAAAGAAAGTTAGGCAAACCTAACCGTGGCGCTCCTAAAATATCACAAATGACTTGTGAAAGCAAAAGCAAAGTCGCTTTCTTAACACAAAAGAAACAATTCTCTTTGACAAGAATTGCTTCTATGTTTAATTCTTAGCAGTTTCCTTAATAATCTCGACAATTGTCTGTTTGGCCTTCAACATATTTTCAGCACTCGCAAACTCATACTTGCCATGGAAGTTTTCACAACCGGTAAACACATTCGGCGTAGGAATCCCCATGTATGAAATCTTGGAACCGTCGGTACCTCCACGTATCGGTTGAATCACCGGGACAATCCCCAGGTTCTCCATCGCTCTCTTCGCTACTTCAACAGGCCTCATATCCTTCTTTATAATATCGGCCATGTTGTAATAGGAGTCCTTGGTTTCGACCGTGACTGCCTCAAAGCCAATCTCAGTATTGATGTTCTTCGCGATATCCTGAAGGAGTTGTTTACGAGCTTCAAACTTCTCACGATCGTGATCGCGAATGATGTAAGTCATCTGGCCATCTTCAATAGTTGTCACAATATCATGTAGTAAGAAGAAGCCTTCATAGCCTTCCGTCTTCTCAGGCACTTCATCCTGTGGTAACTGGCTATCAAAAGCAAACGCTAGCTTAGCAGTATTGATCATCTTATCCTTTGCTGTGCCTGGGTGAACGGAGACACCCTTCAAAGTAACCTTCGCTGCCGCTGCGTTGAAGCACTCGTACTCCAGTTCGCCTAGTCGACTACCATCCATGGTATAGGCATACTTGGTACCAAAACCGGGTGCGTCAAAGTGATCCGCCCCACGGCCTATTTCCTCATCAGGCCCAAAGGCAACTCTGACCTTACCATGTTTGATTTCTGGATGTTCAAGCAGATAAATCATGGCCTCAACGATTTCACTAAGACCCGCCTTATCATCGGCACCTAACAGGGTCAAACCATCGGTCACGATGAGCGTGTGCCCAACATAGTCTTTCAGGTTAGGGAACATATCATTTGTCATGACGATGTTCTCTTCTTCATTTAGCACGATATTGGACCCATCGTAGTTCTCGATAACTCTTGGGTTAATATTCACAGAATTGAAATCAGCCGTATCTACGTGGGCTATGAAACCAACCGAATCCACCTCGTGGTCCAGGTTGCTAGGAAGCGTCGCTGTCACGAAACCATTCACAGGATTATAAACTACCTCGCTCATTCCAATTTCTTTCAACTCAGACTCCAACATGGTTAGAAACGCCACTTGGGACTGTGTTGTTGGGATTGTGTCACTGTTCTCATCCGAGCGTGTATCCACCTTCGCATATCTAATCAGTCTATCAATTAATTTATCCATTGTTCTCTAGCCTCCAATCAATAGGACCATTATACGACTTTACCCTTCTCACAACAACTAAAAATGATATAATGGAAAAACGAGGTGGACATCATGGTTAAGACGTTTCTAGCATTACAAATAGAGGTAAAAGTAGCGATTGTGATCGCGATTATATGCGTGGTCCTCATTCTTCGCATCCTCTTATCAAGAGGTCTCAATAATCTCTTTAAGATCCAGCTAGACCATTTGAAACAGCTGAAACACCGTAACAAGCTCATCAACAGTCTGACACTCAGCCTACTCCTTCTGGTTACCTACCGGTTCATTATTTCAACATCCTGGTATACCACCTACGAGTCAATTAGAGTCGCCAGTAAATTCGTTTTAGTTTTCCTGGTTATTACTAGTGCTCAA
>JAAZEC010000273.1 GCA_012512495.1 Erysipelothrix sp. | reverse complement strand
CCGCTGTTTACCAAAATGGCAGCTGGGTCCCTGGTATTACCTACAAAGGTTACTACATACTAGCGGCAGGAAAACAGTATCCGTTCTGTACGGTGATCGATCTATATAACCATACCATTTCAGGCAATGGGATCTCACCAAGCCAACCAATCCGTGGCATCGTCCTCGATCGCGGCGGCGCAGTCTCTGGTAATCACTTCGATGTCTTCATCGGTAGCCAGAAGAGTTCCGGTGTCAGACATGTCGGCGGTTCACCAAAGGCCGAAGTTGTCGGATTCGTCAGCGGCTGTTACTAACTGAAACACAAAAGACCATCTTCCTGCCATAAATGGAACGAAGGTCTTTTTTAATAAAGGGGAAGCTATGAAACAAAACATTCTTATCTCATCTCTGGGTGATGATTTCCAACACCTAGACACCATTATCGATAGTATTAAAGAATCACTCGAATCACACAATAAATTGATTCTCTTTTGTCCATCCTCAATCGAGTATTACGATGGACAGAGTGAATGGGAACTGAGTTTTATTGAAAAGCTGAAGTCACACTCAATCAGTTTTGATGAATATGTATCATTGACGAGTAATGAATCTGAGTCTTTATGGCAAACGAAAGTACAGGAGGCATCCCTCATCTACCTCCATGGTGGAAACCCCATCATTCAGAAACAGCTCTATGAAGACAAAGGGATTTATGAACTGTTAAAACATTATGAAGGGTTAATGTTGGGAGCCAGCGCAGGAGCTATGAATATGTCACACTACATTACCCTGACACCAACCAATGAGGAGTATCCTGATTTCGTCGTCGAAGAAGCGCTCCATCGAGTCGATGTCTCCATCTATCCCCACTTATCTTTTCCAAACGTGTTCTATCGCTTCATCATGACCGGTGATGGCTTAGTCGATGTCGAGGATCTCTTAACAATCTCATTCCAGACACCACTCTACCTGCTCGCCGATGGACAGTTCATTATCGGCAATCAGGAGGTTGTGCCAGATCCCATTATTCAGGTAAAAGAGGGTATCATCACCCGTAACTCCATTCCCGTTTATACCGGCTTCGACATCATTGATGAGCGATACCTTCATCAACAGCAAGGTCACTACTACGAACTCCTCGATACCTTTGACACCATGAAACAAGCATTAGAAGAGGGTCTCATCTCCAGTCTCTTCGGGGTTAATGTGAATGAAGCGAGGGTCTATCGTAACCATATGAAATTCTTCGCTAGCTATGAGGACATCATTGTCATTAAACAAGTAGCGAGTGAGAATGAACAACTCTTCCTGATTCAACATCCACATTTAAAACTGGGTGCATTGAGTTATCTCAAACAGGATAATGGTACAATCCTTGAGAGCTTTGAATTCAAGACTATCTTCTCCAGAAGGGTCGAAGAAAAGGTTGTTTTGGGCAAAATCATTGAGATTCGTTAGTATACTATTTATACTTCTAATGTAAGAAAGAGGTAAAACGATGGATAAAATACTGTTTGGCTTAGACACTTTCGGTGAAGTCGCTCTAAACAATGAAACACTAGAACCGGTAAGTTATGAAGAATCACTAAGACTAATTATTGAAGAAGGTATCCTGGCAGACAAGTTAGGAAT
>JAAZEC010000272.1 GCA_012512495.1 Erysipelothrix sp. | reverse complement strand
TTGGCAAAAAGAGTTTATTTAAAGCCACTGACACATAGGCAATAGTTAGCAGGATCATCCCTTTTCTTATGAGCGGTGCTGCCATGATCTTTCTATGGAAGAGAATGATTAAGAGTGTGATTGACATTAGGTAATACGCGGTTCCACCAAAATACATAATAAACCTCCTCATAACCAATTGATTATAGTTACTAGTAAATAAATAGTATCCCAATTAATTTACTCTGTCAACTTTTCTATAAAGAAAAAACTACCAAGGATGGTAGTTTGTAGACTATGGGTTAGACAGCTTCATTTCGATGATTTCGTGATAGGATTCGTCCCTGGTGGCATTGGTGAACTCGACTAAGACTCTCAGGGTGACACTATCCTCTTCTATCTCACGATTGAGGTTGATGCCTTTAAAGTAATTCAATGAAGTATCGACTTGGTTGGGGTACAGGTTAACTCTTGAATCAAAGATACCAATGCTGGGCATCATTTGGGACTGGTCTTCAAATGCGATGTCATTCTCAATAATCATCACCGTCACATCGCGCATGGCGATTTGAGGGCTATCGATAAAGATATCATAGCGAAAGAGACCGCCTTCAATGGGGGACAACATCCCTTCGATACTGAAGTAGTCAGAGGAGCGTTTGGGTTCCCTCTCATTTAAGGTAATCTTATAATAGGATTCATAGTTTTCCAAGGAGACGCGTTCGCTTTGTGACAAACTTTGTGTGCATCCGCTTAGTAAAAGTGCTATAATCATAAAGTAAAATATACGTTTCATTACTGTACCTCGCTAAGCTATTATACCATATGAAAGAAGGTTATTATGAACCCAAGACAAAAAACAGGACTCGTGATTTTCTTCCTTGGAATGATTCTCTTCCTAGGTCAAGAATTTCCTCGCTTCTTCTCTATCGTGAGAGATTATCTAACATTCCCTATCATCCTAATGTTGATTGGCTTATTTATTATTCTCGCCAATCGTCCTCCCAAGAGCAAAGAACCAGAAGATACAGAAAACTAATGGTAGATGACATAATACGTCTTCTTGCCCTTCTTGATGATGCTGACTTCATTTTCAATCGCATCATCTTTTTTTATGACAAAATCAGTATCCTCTACCTTGAATCCGTTGACAGAAATAGATCCCTGCGTAATTAACGTACGTGCTTCACGCTTGGATTTGATTAAGCCATTGTCAACCAGAATGTCCACTAATAGACCGTCTTCCTGAAGACTGATGGAAGGTACTCCACGTAGTGCTTGTTTGATTTCAGAGGCTTTCAAAGTTTCGAGTTTACCACTAAAGAAGGTTTCTGAGATGCGCACAGCAGACTCAAGACCCTCTTTTTTAAAGACTAGTTCTGTCAGTTCTTTGGCCAATTCTCTTTGTGCTAAACGAAGGTGTGGCGCTTCAAAGTGTTCCGCAATGATACTCTTGATTTCAGCTACTGATTTCATAGATAAGCGACGCATGAAGTTGTCGATATCCTCATCCGCGACGTTGATCCAGAACTGGTAGAACGTGTAAGCGTCGGTCCTATTGGGATCCAACCAGATGTTCTCCCCTTCTGATTTACCAAATTTCGAACCATCTGACTTAGTGATTAGGGGTGAGGTGATTCCGAAGACTGTCTTTTGACCCTGATGGATCTTACGGATAAGCTCAGAGCCACTTAAAAGATTACCCCATTGGTCGCTACCACCGATTTGAACTTCACAATTGTGATGATCTAACAAGTAGAGCCAGTCAAGAGCTTGTAAGATGGTATAGGAAAACTCAGTAAATGAGATACCTGTTTCCAAGCGGGATGCGATGGTATCCTTGGCTATCATGGTGTTGATGTTAAAGAACTTGCCATAGTCTCTTAGGAATTCCAA
>JAAZEC010000271.1 GCA_012512495.1 Erysipelothrix sp. | reverse complement strand
CAACACAATGGCTATCTCGTCTCATGATTGCCCTCTGTCTGTTATTCTTCTACTTGCCAATCATTATTATGATGATCTTCTCGTTTAACTCATCGAAATCATTGACGAATTTCGAGGGGTTCTCACTTAGATGGTATGAACAATTGTTCAAGAGCAAAGATGTCTTGAGTTCCGTCTGGACCTCGGTTTCTATCGCTACGATTTCTACGATTGTTTCCACGATTGTGGGGACGCTCACGGCGATTGGTTTGACTAAGAGTCGTAAAGTGATTCGTGAAATTATCTTAACGTTTAATGAGTTACCAATCTTGAATCCTGAGATTGTAACGGCCATCGGTCTGATGTTGCTGTTTGTATTCTCTGGAGTGGGACTGGGCTATACGACGATGTTGTTGGCTCATATCACGTTTAGTGTTCCTTATGTTATCTTGGCGGTCATGCCGAAGTTAAGGACGCTGGATCCGAATCTGACGGACGCGGCCATGGATCTTGGGGCAACCCCAATTCAGGCGTTGACGAAGGTCATTCTTCCTCAGATTACACCGTCGATTATTTCGGCGGCACTAATTGCGTTTACGATGTCCTTTGATGATTTCGTCATTTCTTACTTCGTGAGTGGCAATGGTGTTAAGAACATTTCAATGATGGTTTACACCATGAGTAAGCGAATCAATCCTACCATCAACTCACTATCTACTATTCTGGTAGTGGTTATTACAATTATTCTAGTGCTGGTCAATGTGGTACCATCGCTACGTGTGAAAGGAAAACAAAATGAAAAAATTAATCTTTAGTATGTTGGCATTGCTCCTCATTGTGACGGGCTGCTCCTCAACAGGAGCAGAGGGGACTCTTAAGGTCTACTCCTGGGGTGAATACATAGACCCTGACTCAATTACTGCTTTCGAAGAAGAGTACGACGTACGGGTCATCTACGACCTGTTTGCTTCGAATGAAGAAATGTATACGAAACTAGCCAGTGGGGAACGCTATGATGTCATTGTTCCCAGTGACTACATGATTCAACGCTTGATTGAAGAGGATCAGCTTCAACCAATTGATGTTTCACTCCTTGAGAACTTCGCGTCTATCAAGAGCGATAACCTTGGTAAAGATTTCGATCCAAACAATGAATATTCTGTCCCTTACTTCGTAGGTGACGTGGGTATTATTTATAACACAGAAAAGGTTGATTCGGCTGATGTTGAACGACTAGGCTGGGAAGTGCTTCGCTTTGATAAGTACAAGGATCGTATATTCATGTATGATTCTGAGCGTGATTCCTTCATGGTTGCTCTGAAAGCCTTGGGTTACTCCGCTAACACGACTGACGAGAATGAAATCAATGAAGCCTATCAATGGTTGAGCGAGCTCGATAACACAATGAGTCCGGTCTATGCGGGAGATGAAATCATTGACCAGTTAATCAATGAATCAAAGGATATCGCTGTCATGTATTCGGGTGATGCGACTTATATGATGTCAGAGAATGAATCACTTGCTTACTACGTACCAGAGTCTCAGGGCACGAATGTCTGGCAGGATGCGATGGTCATTATGAAGAATTCTGAGAACAGCGACTTAGCCCACAAATGGATGGATTTCATGTTGCGTGGTGAAATCGCGACAATGAACACCTTGTATGTCGGTTACACTTCACCGGTTGAGAGTGTCTATGAAGCTATGGTTGCTGGTGACTATAATGGATTGGAATCGTATACCCCTTCGAATTATGCGAAGAACGAGGAATTCCATTATAATAAACACAATGTTGAAATATTGAGCGACCTGTGGTTTAGGGTCAAAGCTGAGTAAAGCTAAGGCTATGTGACTTGTTCACATAGCCTTTGATGTATTCATGAAACAGCGAGAATACTTCTATAACAAGGACAACTGAAAAGACACGATCATATACCATAGGAGTCCATCGGCTACTTTGATCTTGTGGGTAGCGAACTCATGCGGTTAATAGATTGTTAAGGTTGCAGGCAAATGATTTGTCTTTTATACCCCATGGGGTATAATGATCTTGTTTGAGGGAGGGTTTATGCGATTACAATTGAATGCTTTAGAGACAAAGCAATCGTTTCAAAAAGATCACTATGATGTAGTTGTGGTTGGTAGTGGTCCTGGTGGTATGAATGCAAGTCTATATGCGAAACGCAAGGGACTTGAGGTCTTACTGATTGGGATACAAACTGGTGGACAACTCATTAATACAACAGATGTGGACAATTATTTAGGTTCAACTCATCTAAGTGGTCCAATGCTTAGTCAACAATTTT
>JAAZEC010000270.1 GCA_012512495.1 Erysipelothrix sp. | reverse complement strand
TATTACAGAGACTCTTACCTAATTGCCATCCTAACGTGACGATCCTTTCCCCTTTCTACGCCGATTATGGTGTCAACTGTTTCATCAAAGAGGGGACCTTCATTAACCATAATGCCTACTTGATGGACGGTGCACCCATCACTATTGGTACAAATTGTTTCATTGGACCCAACTGTGGCTTCTATACGGCTAATCACCCCTTGGATATTGAGCGTAGGAATAGTGGTTTAGAGAAAGCGAGCCCCATTGTCATTGGCGATAATGTCTGGATAGGGGCAGGTGTCACGATTCTACCGGGAGTGACGATTGGCGAAGGAAGTGTCATTGGTGCTGGGAGCATCGTTAACAAGAACATTCCGAGTAATGTCTTAGCGCTGGGGAACCCTTGCCGGGTGATTCGATCTATCAGTAATAATTAGCGAAAACTTTACATAGACTAACTGATAATGAATGGTATAATATGACAAAGAACCCCTAGGAGCTCTTAATAAAGACATCATCGGATTCTCAGGAGGAATTCATTATGAGTAAAATAATGAAAAGGATCACAATCATCGTGGTCGCGTTGTTGCTGATAGGATCGGCGACACTTTTTGGCTTATCTCTCTATGGCAAGGAGATGATGAAGAAAATACCGCCCCTATCCTTTCAGGAAGCACTCGATTACACCCTCAAGGACAATGAAGATGCCATCATTAGTGTGGGTATCTTCCAAAATGGAGAGTCTTCCATCACTGTCTATGGTAATAATTCAGAGGTACTTCCTACGACATTACATACGTATGAAATTGGTTCATTGACGAAGACCTTTACCGCGACCATGATTGCGAAGGCTAGTCGGGAACTAAGGATCAATCTGGATGAAACGATTGACAGCTATCTTGATTTACCGGCTGATAAGAATTATCCAACCATTAATGAGTTACTCACCCACACCTCTGGCTATAAGAACTACTACTTTGAGCTACCGATGGTGTCAAATTTCTTGTCGGGAAGAAATGACTTCTATGGCATAAATAGCCAAGCTATCCTAGATAAGGTATCAGATCTTGAGATCTCAACTGAGGATCATGACTACAACTACTCCAACTTTGGGTACGCTGTCTTGGGGTTGGTTCTGGAAGAAGTCTATGAACAGGATTATACTCAACTAATGGATGAGTACCTAGACAATGAGTTAAACCTATCGAACACCCACATTGAGAATAATACGGGAGACCTCGATCATTACTGGGCCTGGCAAGAGGATGATGCTTATTTAGCTGCTGGAGGTCTTGTCCCTAACATGGAGGACATGTTAGCGTATGCCCAACTACAGCTGGAGGAAAGGCTACCCTTCTCTCTAGCCCATAGACCCATAAAAGAGATCGACGCTACCACGAGTGACTATGAGCTGATGAACATCCACCTGGACACTATCGGCATGTCATGGATCATTGATGAAGAGAACGAGATTGTCTGGCACAATGGCGGTACCGGTCATTACAACAGCTACCTTGGTTTTGATTCCAAGACTGGTGTCGCGGTGGTGATTCTTTCGAACCTCTCCCCCAATAGTCGTATCCCTGCCACGGTGCTGGGTATTAAGCTGATGGAAGAGCTGAGAGACTAATTAATCAGATTGCGAGTAAATCTGTTATGATTGAAAAATATCACACAGAGGAGGAACAGAGATAAACAAGTTTATACTTAATGAATACTTCCATAACCCCGAGAAGAAGATTGCCAAGCGAATGATCTTCAAAGGGGACAATGTTATCGCCTTTATGTTGAACATCGAAAAAGGAAAGACACTACCAGGTCATACACACCAAGACACAACCCTACTCTTACAAAAGTGCTCGAAGGGAATGCTACCGTCATCTGCGATGGTGTAGAATCCGATCTAGAAGTAGGCCAACTAATGGAGATCGATGGTGCGGAACACATGTAAGTTCTTAACACAGGTGAAGACGTCTTACGCCTATTCGTGACCATTTCACCCATGGGATTTGAGAGCTTTGCGAAGGATGCCAGCATTTAAAGACAGCCATAGAGCTGTTTTTTGTTTGAACCAGACTCATCTTTGTTATAATGATTGTAAAGTAAGACTAGGAGGATGTCATTCATGAATCGAGTCATAACCGTAAAAGGAACGGGGCGTGTCAGTTCCAAACCAGATTTAGTCGTGTTAAGTATG
>JAAZEC010000269.1 GCA_012512495.1 Erysipelothrix sp. | reverse complement strand
TGGACCAACGTTCCAATGCTTCAGAAAGAACCGTATGGTTGGTAAAGCCCATCGTATCGATGACAATCTTCCATGCTGTGTCCCATTCGTAACCGTAATCGTCCATCATGATTCTCATGAGTTCAGGGATGGCTAGCACTGGGTGCGTATCATTGAGCTGTATGGCTGTCTTTTCAGCGAAGTTGTCCAGGGAATCATATGAGCGTAAGTGCGCCTTAATGATTGCCTGTAGACCGGCTGAGACGAAGAAATACTGTTGCTTCAGACGCAGGTACTTACCTTTTTCAGTCGAATCATCCGGGTAAACGTTTTGAGTGATCTCGTCTAAATCGACGAGGTATTGATGGAAGTCCTTGTTTTCAGGTAAATTGTCACTGGCTTCCGCTGACCATAAGCGTAGCGTGTTCGTAATTTCCGTGCCACGTCCGACCATAGGCATGTCGTAAGGGACCGCCTTCACATACTCAGCGTCCTTGTGTAAGTATACTAGTTTACCACTTACTTCATCTTTGATGATGTCGACATGACCCCAGAATGGAATATCGACTGCGTGTTTGGGTTTTCTAACTTCCCAGACGTTGCCTAAGGCTAGCCATTGGTCTGGTAGTTCGACTTGGTTGCCATCGACGATCTTTTGTTTGAAGAAGCCGTATTTATAGCGTAGCGTTATCCCGTGTCCTGGTAGAGACTCGGAGGCTAGTGAATCCATGAAACAGGCTGCTAGTCTGCCTAGACCGCCGTTGCCGAGCCCAGCATCTGATTCGAGGTCTTCTAATTCGTTGATATCGAAACCTAATTCGTTAAGGCCTGTTTTGACATAGTCATAAATCCCTAAGTTCATTAGGTTGCTTGTTAACATACGGCCCATCAAAAATTCCATTGAAAAATAGAACATCTGTTTGGCACCGACTTGTACTGCTTTTTCTTTCGATTCTTTCCAGTGGGTTGATGCGTACTCGCGTACCATCTCTCCTAGAACCATGTAACGTTCTGTAATATGTGATTGTTCCAATGAACGACCGTACATTTCGACCATTTTAGTACTAAAATCTCTCTTAAAATCAAACTTATTATTGAACATTGAACTTCTCTCCTTATTAACATCATTAGTCTACCATGTTTCAAATTAAAAGAAAACGTTTTCTACCCAATAACCTTTTCCATTTTAGAGTCGCTTTTCACATTACCCTTATAGAACTCGTTTACTTGCTCCTATTTTAATTGTATGCTAGTATGTAGACAGATAATGAATGGAACCTAGATATAGATACCATTCGAACAGGAGGCAATCCATCATGACAAACAAAACAAGAATGTTTCTTTTATTCAATGGTACAGTTTCGGTCGTCACCCTAGTTTTTCTGTTAGTTTTTTCTTATCAATTAGGTTTTGCCGTTGACGAGTTAGGAACTACACCTGCTGTGATTTTAGGTGGCGAGTACATGAACTTAGTGAAATGGGCTCTATTACCAGTTACCCTAATCATTGCAATTGTTTCCTTTATTCAATTATTTAGAAAAAAGATGATGAGCAAATTCCCACTGATTAACGCTATAGTATCACTAGGCATTTTGGCTTTCTTGATGAAGCTTATGTACAATTTGGGAATAGCGTCTGACGAATTTAACTCCACTCCTAATTTTTTCCTAGGAAGTGAATTCATGTTACTATTGTTGTGGGCCTTATTACCAATCACATTACTCGTAGTAGTAACATCATTCATACTCAATAAAATGCTGTGATGAGTATCAATTGTCATCACAGCTTTTCTTAATTACGGATTAAGCGCCATCATTGCTTCTAACGTAGCATCATTACCCAATGACTCAAACTTCTCTTTTTGATACTCACTCAATACCAACTGATCCCCGTCAAGTTTAATTTGTCCACCATTCATGTCAGTCACAAGATAGTAGTTGTTATCAACATAATCTTCATGATCGTA
>JAAZEC010000268.1 GCA_012512495.1 Erysipelothrix sp. | reverse complement strand
CATCGAAATGTTACGCTATTATCAGCATTCATACACTGTTGAAAACGCGGTAGCTGACGCGAAAGAGGCAGCCACCCACCTATTAGGACCATCAGATAGCTACTCAGTAATCACAAAAATGCGGGAACTCATTAATCATCAAGATTAAGAGTTCTTTTTGCTTGTTCGACAAAATCACGCAAGACCTTCAACCTGGCATATCTTTTATCATTACCCTCAACAATGACCCAAGGAACTAACTCCGTGCTAGTCCGATGTAACATCTCGTTCATCGCATCCTGGTACGCGTCCCAATGATCGCGATTGCGCCAATCCTCGTCCGTTAACTTATAGACCTTATCTTGGTCCTGTTCACGATCATTAAACCGTTTCAGTTGTTCATCACTATCAATCATAATAAAGTACTTCAGTATCAACATTCCTTGTTTCGATAGCTGTTCTTCCATCTGGTTGATTTCACCATAGGCTCTCTCCCACTCAGGTTCACTAGCGAATCCCTCAATCCGTTCTACCAATACACGACCATACCAGCTGCGATCAAAAATCACCATTTTACCTTTCGGAGGAAAATGCTGATAGAAGCGCCATAGGTAATGGTAGTCTTTCTCCTGTTGGCTAGGGGCAGAGATGGTCACAACATCGTAAAAACGGGGATCCATGGTCCGAGTCAATCGCTCAATCGCTCCACCCTTACCAGCAGCGTCCACACCTTCGAAGACAATCATCGTCGGTATCTTCTTCAGATAGAGCTGGTAGGTCAACTCTTCAATCTCCTGTTGTAAACTTTTCAGTTCTCCATCATATGTCTCATCGTCAACAGTCTTTGATAGATCTAAATCGATAAGTGGGTAAGGTCCGGTAAAAGGTATCCTATCATTTTGGGTAATATTATCCTTCCTCAGGCTATCATGGATAGATTGAATAGAAAGACTCATGATCTCCTTAGCCGCATCGCCTAGGTTCTCGGCCGAGACCAGATGCCAAGGAGCAAATGAAAAATCAGTTTTATCAAGAATCTTATTGATCCTGCGTTCGAATTTATCATAATGTTCGTACTGAGCCTCATCGACCTCCGTGATAAAGAAGCTTCTCTTCTTGTCATTGCGTAACTCATTCAAACGTTTTTTATGGGTCTTCTTCTTTACGTGCAAAAAGAACTTAAGAATCACCATGCCATCATCACTCAACAACTTCTCGAATGATTCAATCAGTTCACTACGCTTCACAATTGGGGAATCCAAATCATTCATCAGCTTGAAATAGTAGCTACGATCCAGAATCATCATATTCCCACGCTCCGGTAACAACTCATAGTACTTGCGAAGGACAGGGTAATCATCCGAAAAACGATCATAGAAGTGATACTGACGAACATTGTAGTTCCGTGGATTTAGTTCCCAAATCACATCCCGTATCACCACATCATGACCAGAAGATTCCCAGCCCTCAATAATGAGTAACACCGGAACACTCGCATCGATCATTTGCCTCTGTAACCTAGCGAATTTCCCACCCAATAGTTTCGTCCGCTCTTGATGATACAGAGAAACATCGTGTTTAAAGTGTCTGAGTTTGCTATCAGATCGTTTTATTAAATGCTTGAAATATTCAATCTCAGCTTGTAGGTCAGGATTATCAACGTCATGGAAACTCTCCAACTGGACCAACATGATATGGTGATCCACCAGTTCCCCTAGTTTATCCTTCTGTTTCGTCAGCTTCTTCTGATCGATTTCCTCAAGGTTGAGTAGCTCTTGAATCGTGCGTATTTTCTTAATCAAAATACGCCGTTGGTGAGTTTCTTCATAAGAGTCGCTCTTCAGTTTATTAAGTTTGTTAATCCACTGTTTCACTCGTGCTTCGATGAACTCATCATCAAGCTCTAATGGTTGTTTTAAGTTGAGAAATGAAATCTCCATTTCCTTTTTGAAATCATGGGACTGTAGTTCTTCAACCAACTTGTTACGAACATAAATTAAGAGATTCGTTAATTCAAGCTGGTTAGGGTTTCTGATTTCTTCCCATTCTTGTGATAGGACATCAAGATCACGTAAAGGGGACAGAAGCTTATGGACGCTCTTAAAAGTGTCCTCAACCTTCGCAAATGATAACAGGGTTCTAAGGGCCCTGACATGGACACGAAACTCGTGAACCCCTGGGACATCAAGCTGATTCGCATACT
>JAAZEC010000045.1 GCA_012512495.1 Erysipelothrix sp. | reverse complement strand
TTCATTACAGGATGGTAGGGTTACGAGTGATACGAATCCAGTCTTAGATGATGAAGAGGAAGCTCATGGGTTATCGAGTCAATCTAAAACTAAAATGAAGCTATCAACTGCTCTTAGCCTATCGCTCAATAACTTGCTAACTAAGAAAGCAAGGACGATAGTGACATCTTTTGCTGGTTCAATAGGGATCATTGGAATCGCGTTGATTCTGTCTCTTTCTAATGGAGTCCAGTTGTATATCAACAACATCGAAAAAGATACCCTAGCTTCTTATCCGATTTCTATTATGGAAACATCCTTTGATACTTCGGAACTTGTCAGTATCATGGCACCTCCTGAGGCAGTCGAGGATCCAGATCCCAATACTATCTATCCTTCTTTAATCGTGGAGGATTATATCAATCTAATTGGTGAGAAATCCACTTTCAATAATTTGAGTGCTTTCAAGGAATATATTGAGGACAATCAACAATCTTTTGATACGCTGACTCAAGGTATTCAGTATTCCTATCCGCTGAACCTAAACATTTTTAAAAAGACAACCGAAGGGGGTTATGTTCAAGTCGAACCTAATATTCTCTTGGATGATATTAGCACGGATACTGGACAAGGTCGTTTCAATATCGGGATGATGATGAGCTCCAGTGTTATCACTGAACTGCTGAATGATCAGAGTGAACTTGACAACCAATATGATGTCATGGCGGGTCATTGGCCAACTAGCTCAAATGAGGTTGTCTTACTAGCAGATGCGAACAATCAGATCCAGGACTATACCCTTTATTCTTTGGGAATCATTGATCGTGAACAACTCTATGAGAACTATGATCGTATCCAACAGAATTTGCCTGTTGAAGCGACCAATCACCCTAACTTTAAAACAGAAGATTTGATTGGTACGACTTTCAAAATCGTCTTGAACACCGATGTCTATGAACAGATTGGTGATACCTGGGTCAATAAGGCTGACGACCAACAGTATATGGACCAAGTAAATTCCGAGGCACGAGAACTGACCATTGTAGGTGTGATGAAGGCGAAGGAAGATACGATTTCAACAGCGACCTCTAGCCTTTTAGGTTACACTTCGGCTCTGACTCAGGATGTAATTAACGCTGTCAATGAACAAGAGATTGTGAAAGAACAGCTTGCTAATCCAGAAATAAATGTACTCTCAGGTCTTCCTTTCCCTACTGAAGAGGAACCATTTTCAATGGATGATTTGACTCCTGAGCAAGCGGCTAGACTAGCGAGCATGTCACCTGAAGAACTGGCAGAGGTCATGCAAGTTTATCAAGCGAACGCTACAGCTAGCTATGAGGGAGTCCTTGAACTTCTTGGAGTGAGCGATCTAGATGAACCATCAATGATTCAACTTTATCCGGCTAACTTTGAGTCCAAAGATGAACTCGTAGAAATGATTGATCAGTACAACGCTGAGCAGGAAGCTGCTGGTAGGAGTGAGAATGTCATCACTTATAGTGATATTATTGAAACGATGATGAAATCAGTCACTCAGATCATTAACATCATTACCTATATTTTGATTGCTTTCGTTGCGGTTTCACTGGTCGTTTCTAGTATCATGATCGGTATCATTACCTACATTTCCGTGTTAGAAAGAACCAAGGAGATTGGTATCCTTCGTGCCATAGGTGCATCGAAGAGAGATATCTCCCGTGTCTTCAATGCTGAGACTTTAATCATTGGTCTGTTCTCTGGTTTACTTGGCATTGGGGTAACACTACTATTGTTGATACCAATTAACAGTATTATTCTCTCACTGACCGAC
>JAAZEC010000267.1 GCA_012512495.1 Erysipelothrix sp. | reverse complement strand
TGAACCTGAGTTTCAAGTCCAGGATTCGTGGTGGAAACGATGTCTTGGTGATGGAGGATGCTCTCATCGGCTATGAGAAACCGCTACTTAAAGTCAGCCTGGATTTAAAAAGGGGCGACCGCTTAGCGATCATTGGTGAGAATGGTTCAGGGAAATCGACTCTGATGCGCAGTATCATGGGCGACTTACCACTTCTTTCGGGAGAGATGCTATGGGGTCACCAGATAGAGGTGGGTTATTTCGAACAGAACCTCCATCAGATTCAGGGAACGCACACGGTCTTGGAGGAGTTGTGGGATGAGTATCCTAACTTAGACAAGACACAGATCAGGACGGTCTTGGGTTCGTTTCTATTTCGTGGCGAGGATGTCTTCAAGTCGATTGCGGTGTTATCGGGTGGGGAGAAAGTACGCTTACAGCTTGCTAAGCTGATGTTGAAGGGTGCCAACCTACTGATTCTCGATGAACCGACCAACCACTTGGATATTGAATCGAAAGAAGCACTCGAAGCAGCACTGAAGGGTTATGATGGCACGATTCTCTTTGTCTCCCATGACCGCTATTTCATACAACAGGTAGCGAGTGGTGTCGGAAGAATTGATAATGGGGAGTTCCGTGTCAACTTGTTGGATGTGAAGAAGTCCTTACAAGAGGGCGAGACAGTCAAGATTGAGAAAACAGAAACCAAGAAAGCGGTGGATGTTTCCGTAGAAAAGCGTCGCCTTCGTAAACAGATCGATAAGATACTTGAACAGCTTCAAACCAAGCATGAAGAGATTGAGGACTTGCGTGATTTGCGGTATGAACCGGAGTATTATCACGATTACCAGAAGATGGATGAGCTGAATGCTCAGATTGATAAAGTGAACAACGAGCTAGCGAACATGGAGCAGCTGTGGGCGGACTATGAAGAAACTTTAGAAAGCCTAGAGTCACCTGAAACGGATGGGATTTTAGAATGAGCTATGGTATAATGGTCTGGAATTCAAAAGGAGGATGTTATTGTGGGTAATTGTTTAGTAGCACAATCGGGAGGACCATCATCAGTCATTAATGCGACTTTGGCAGGTGTGGTGATGGGAAATCAATTAGATCAACATTATGATAAGGTTTATGGAGGACTTCATGGTATTGAAGGGATTCTTCAAGAACTCTTTGTTGATTTAACCAATATGACTGAAGAAGAAAACGTTGTTTTACGCCAAACACCAGCAAGCGCCTTAGGTTCATGCCGGTACAAACTAAAGAGAGAAAACACAGCTGATTTCGTGAAGCTGTTCGAAATCCTTGAGAAGTATGACATCACCACGATGTTCTACATCGGTGGCAATGACTCCATGGATACCGTTTATGCCTTGAGTCAATATGCAGAGAAGAATGGCATTACGGGTCACCAATTCGTTGGTTGCCCTAAAACAGTCGACAATGACCTTATGGAAACTGACCACTGTCCAGGCTATGCTTCTGCCGCGAAATTCATTGCGACAACGCAACTTCAAACATGGCTTGACTATAATGTTTACACTCGTCAAGAAGTGTTTATTCTTGAAACAATGGGACGCGATGCCGGTTGGTTAGCTGCCTCAGCAACGACCACTGGTAAAGTAGATGTTCTATTGCTACCTGAAGATGTCTTTGAGAAGGAAAAATTCTTCAGAG
>JAAZEC010000266.1 GCA_012512495.1 Erysipelothrix sp. | reverse complement strand
TTCTTACCAGGGGGCTGGGCATTATTGTCACGGCAAATCCTACAACTTATTAAGACCAAACAGCTCTTAGAGGTCGGACAAATTACCATGTTGGCCATTTACACCATCATTGCGATCGGCTCTCAGGATGCTACTTTCTATCAGGTGATGTTGCTGGTATCGGTGGTCTTTGTTACCAATACCGAATCCTTGGAAAATGAATTAAAGCGCCATTACATCTATCTGATACCCGATCATAACTTCAAGAAGCTGATGGCTGCACAGGCCATTACCTTCATTCGTACATTCATGTATTCGGTGGTGTCCTTTGTTATTCTTATTATCTTCTTTAAGGAACCGGTCGTCGCGGCACTGATGTTTGCGCTCAATCTGTGCGTTATCACGCTGCTTTACCAAGCCATTCAGACTCTGGTTCTGCGCTTCCTAGGCTTAACCAAGAACATGATTCTCAGCATGTTCCTCAAGATTACCATCTACTTTGTTGTCTTGATTCCCAACGGACTCGTGATTTCCTTTCTAGTCTTATTTCTGGGCTATCCACTCGAATCCATTCTGTGGATCCCACTCGTTTTGAACGCGGTACTGGCTCTCTTGATTCTATACGGAGCTAGAGGTGTCGTCGATGGGGCAGGGATAGCTGACTAGTCAAAGCATATCGTAAGTGATAGAATTGTTAGGAAAGGATGGTGCACCATGAGAAAAAAATTCCAGTCAATTCTGTTAAGTCTAATGATTTTATTGACGCTGGTGAGCATCCAGCTACCCATTCAGGCCCAGAATGCCTTTGAAATTGGGACTGATGAAGTGGTAGCCATCAAAAGAAATGAACAACTGGTTTTTACACTCACCCATAATGGAGTGGCCTTAACACCCGCAGACATTACCGTTTGGGAGAATTCTAATAGCAAGGTAGCCTCCATTAGTGGCTTCACCATTACGGCGCTGTCCTATGGCACGACCGTTTTGATAGGTAACATTGAAAGCGATACAGGCAATCAGTATATCCGGATAGAAGTCAACGTTTTGGATGGCATTGCCTTTGAGAGAAATAATATCACCATCGATGTCGAAGAAAGCACCACCGTCAAAGTGGTGACCAACCCTCAGGCATCCATTGCGAACTTACAGCTGACCTATACCTCTTTAGATGAGAGCGTGGTCAGTGTCAGTAGTAGTGGACAAATTACTGGTCTAAAAGAGGGAGAGACGATCGTTGAAGCTCGATACTTTGGTTTTGTAGCCAGTCTTCCTGTCACGGTTAAGAATGTGCCAGATTTCAAGTTTGATCAATCCAGGCTGACGATGAATCTTTACTCATCGACCATGGCACCCTATACAATATCGATTCATGGCGGACGTGACGATACCATCCGCTGGTCCAGTGACAATGAAGCCATTGTGACGGTGGATCAGAATGGTTGGATCACGGCAGTAGGCACGGGTGAAGCCCGCATTACTGCCAAAGTCTTGAATCAAGACTACTTGTTACCAGTGGTGGTCCAGTCAGGGGTTGTGGATTTCAAGGTGTCCCATTCGAGTGTTACGTTGGAACAGAATCAGAGTTTCCAACTGGAGTGGACGATCGAACCAGCGAGTCACAGCCAGCTAGGGGTGACCTGGGTGTCCTCCAAGCCCTCGGTTGCGAGTGTGAGTAATGGCTTAATCACGGCTCATGGGCCGGGCTCTGCCATCATCTACGGACGGGTCGGTGATATCGTGCGTGAGATTGAAGTCAATGTAAATATCTCGGTCGATAACATTAGTGTTTTGCCATCACGATTGGAACTGTCCCAAAATGAGGAAGCCAGTTTAGCGGTCATTTATAAACCGAGCAATACCACGGCAATCAAGAATCCCCAGTTTTCTTCCGCCGATCCAGAGATCGCCAGTGTTGATAGTAATGGGATCGTCAGAGGCATCAGCCCGGGTCAAACTACCATTTTTGTAGAGGATTTAGGCTTCTCACTCACGGTGCCGGTCACGGTGACTTACCAGAGTGACAATAGTGGCAATACAATCCTGATTGGTGAATTTAGGGATGCTGATACGGTGACATTTGACTTAGGGGGTCTTCAAAGTTATGAGAACTCCATCCTGGAAGTGCCATTCTATGAACCCTTTAGTAGCCTAGATGAAATTACGTTGAATCTCATCATTAACGATGAGCTGTTAGACGGGTCGGTGTTGTTGGCGAGGGGGCTCTTCCTCAATCGCCAGTATCAAGGTAAGACGATTTATCTGAATGTCTACAATGAACAATCAATCTTGTTGTATGCGATTGATTTCAATGATTTTGATTTACCCAATAGCAACTTATTCGTCAATGTGTATAAAGACATAGAGGGTGTTTCCAAGAAACGCGCGAGTGATGTTCTGGTAAGGATACCACTAGTTCTAAGTGGCAACACCACCTTGCGGGTTAATCATGACTCAGAGGGCGAGGTAGAGAGGCTCTACATGTATCTGGTGGAGGACAATCTCTCTTTGAGCCAGCTGGAAGATGACTATCAAGTGGTCGTGGATGAAAATGGCTTTTACCAATTTCCTTCCGTTTCTAATGGTTTATACTTAATATCTTCCCTGAATAATGATATGATACTCAGTGACTTCTTGATTTACTCAGTGAGTGGTCTCGCAGTTGTAGCAATTCTCGGCTTTGTTCTCTATAAAGTCAGAGAGATGAGAAAACAGGAAAAACTCGAACAGAATGAAAAGTTCGGCATTGAATAGAAGGAAATCATATGTCTAAACAAAACAAACGAAAAAGAAAAATTAATGTCAAAATATTCGATTATGTCTTAATCGCTTCAGCTATTCTTTATCTGCTAGCAGAGTTCTACAACCAAAGTATCCCTTTCAAATACGCCGCGGTCTTATTCTTAGTCGTCGTTATCTTGATGGCTATCGGTCTGTTGGTCAACAGTAAGGGTGCCAAGGGTGTCTTGGCGTTTGCGATCTTGTTAGCTGCCGGTGGTCTGTATTACATGCAGTCGTCGATTGATAACTTGATTAATCTGGATGATTATCAAACAAGCACCGTATCTTTCGTGGTCAAGAAGGATTCAAAATACAACGGTATCAGTGATCTGGACGATACGACCACTATCGCTGTATCGGAAAACTTCAATGAAGAGTTGTACGGTACGATGCAGGAAGACTTGGCAGATGAGTATCCCGTCAATGGTAATGTGGATCGTCTAGCAGATGACCTTACCATCGTCGAGGCCCTTTATGAGGGTGACGTGGAAGTCATGATTCTGGATGAGGTCTTCAGGGATAGTATTTTAGAAACTTATGAAGATTTTAGTACCGATACACGCGTCATTTACTCCTATGAAAAGCATTACGAGAAGGATGACATTGCGAAAGATGTCGATGTCTCGAAAGCTGGCTTCACGGTCTTCATTAGTGGTATCGATGTCGATGGACCGGTGAGCACTGTATCTCGTTCTGACGTCAATATCTTAATGACAGTCAATCCAAAAACCAATCAGATTCTCTTAACGACTACTCCACGGGATTCTCTAGTGGAATTGGGCTGTGCCCAAGGAATGATGCCTGATAAGCTGACTCATGCTGGTAATCATGGCATTGAGTGCTCCGTATCGACTCTGGAAAATCTCTACGATATCGATATCAACTACTACGCTAAAGTCAATTTCACCTCGCTCATCACCTTGATTGATGTGCTTGGTAGTATTGAAGTAAATTCCGAACACGATTTCTATGGTTACAACAATACGCATTTTGTGAAGGGTATGAATACCTTGAATGC
>JAAZEC010000044.1 GCA_012512495.1 Erysipelothrix sp. | reverse complement strand
GGTCTAGAGATTGAATATTCTTCAGCGACAACTGATACTGTTGTCTTTTTAGCTACTATTTGCTTGGCAATGTCTAGTTTGAAATCTTTGTCATAGGTCTTTCTCATTTGACATGTGTATCCTTTCTCTGTGTAAATTAAAGTGTATCATATCCCACTCTCTCATTAACGTATTCAGGGCGTTAATCGATAGAGGACCAGGATTCTATGTAGAATGAAGACATCCTAGGCATCGGGCAATAAACCTATTTGAGAATCCTTATATAGTGAAAGTCGCTATATTTGCTTCTAATCTTTGAGATCATCATGCTGGTTAGTTCTACGCTTGGTTTCGTTAGATCAATTTCAATTAGTTCAGTTAGTGGTAGGTGTTGTCCTGTATTCTGTAATACAGTATCATTGAGTTGCGTCATTGATGAATCCTTTCTCATAAGTTCTTGTTCTAACTAATGAGACTAGGATTATTTAACTTAAACTATCGTTGAGAACTTCATTTAAATCTAGAAAGGAATCATTGATTCTATGTCAAATCAAAAGAAAGAGAAACCAAAGTACACTGAAGTCTGGGGAGACACAGTGGAACTTAAAGAATTGTTATTTGCTTGTTTAATAGGCGTGGTTGTAACTATGAGCTTCTTCTTTGCCGGGCAGTACATTTTCAGTAACATTGAAGGTCTGGACGAAGGAATGGCTAGCGGTTATGCATTATTATTAGGACTTGGTGGTTGTGTCTTGTCAGGTGTTATTAGTGCTGTTCTATTTAAGCCTAAGCGTACCTTTGATGGAGAACTTAGGGGGGATAGTATTGAGCACATTCTTGAACAAGCTGGTATGTCAGTTGAAGAAGAAGCAGCGGCTCTAGCTGTCGTTTCCCCTGAAATTATTGCTGAAATGGAAGAGCTTGAACTCTATTCACTTTTAGCTCTCGTTCCAGAAGACTCACCAAATTACAAGCCAGAGTATAAAGAGAAAGCCCACGTCAATGGGCAACAGGGAGGGAATTAATCGTGGTCATCACAGCAACGTCGCTTATTCAAGCTCTCGTACTTTCCCTTGCGGGAAGTTTCATTTTCACCATTATCGGTATTATTCCAGGCACCGATGAAACAGCCACTATGGCACCATTGACATTAATCCTCGTTTTGTTGGGTGTTGAACCCTTGGCGCTTTTGGCCTGGTTTATTGCAATTGCACAAGCTATTCAAATAGCTCACACAATTCCAACGGCTATGTCTGCCTTACCGGGCAGTACCACGGCGGTCCCTATGGTTCATTACACACAACTAGCAAAACAATTAGGGATACCTCATATTTCAGTGCGTAAGCTTGCGGCAGGATCTGTAATTGGTGGATTAGTAGCCATTCCAACCGCTCTAGTCATGGCCTTGGTACTAGCACCCTTCACAAGCTATATTCAACCTCACGTTGGTTTAGTCTTTACTTTAGGGGCAATCCTAATTGCGTATATGTCAAAAGCTAAATGGGGAGCAGTCATTGCTCTAATTCCAATTTCCTTCTTGATTCAAGGCTTACAAAGGATTTCAGTAGAGGCTGTTGGACATACGCTATTTATTTCAATCTTTATGGGAATAACAATTGGACCAATGATTACAGAATTGTTTAGTATGCTGATTCCTAAGCTTCGCGGATCACAGTCACGTAATGAAAAAAAGAGTGTCTGGTTGGCCCCAGAGCCTAAGGAAAAGCTTCCATACTTCCCTAATCCATTTAAACTTCTCACAAAGCAACAACGAAAACAAACCGTAGGTTTCTCTCTCATTACAGCAGCGGGCTTCATCTTCTCACCAGTAGGACTTGTTGTTCTCATGGGAGAAATTGTCGCTGGTCGTAAAAAGGAACTTTACGATAAAATTACGTCGACTCTTGCTGTTCAAGATTCTGTTTCCAATGCTACATACATGGGTGGTTTACTCATTCCTATGATTGCTTTTGGCTTGCCACTATCTGGTGTTGCTATCGGCCCAGCTGCCCCATTGTTTAATGCACCACCACGCTTCTACTTGGAGCCTGAGATTCATAACTTGTCTAGTTATTTACAACCATGGCATTACCTAGTCTTTGGTATCATTGCAATTTTCATAGGATCTATGTTTGCATATCCAATTGCGATACGTAAAGCTCGTCAATGGACAGAATTAATGTTTAGATATATCAGTCACGAAGCACTAATTGGTACTTTCCTTGGCCTCATCTTCATGCTAGCATTTTATGAAGCGGGTCTATTAGGAGTTATGATTACACTAATTCTTGGTTTATTCGGAGGTATCTTGAATAACCTCTTCGATATTCATACTGGTGTTCAGTTCATGGCTTATTATGCCTCAGGCTGGATTGTAACAAGTCTCTTAAATCTAGCTGGATTATTCTAGCAATAACAAAAAGGCAATGTGTCAAAATGATGCATTGTCTTTTTTGTGTTGGGAAACATCATACACAATGGAAGTGGTGGATACATTAACGTCTTTTGCCATTCTAAAAGCGAGGTAAGTATGTTAAAATGTAACCATTATTCGAAAGGGGAAAGCATGATATCAATAGCTAAAAGAGCACTAGAACCAAGGTGGTTTGGTTTTATTGATACAATAGAAAAAACCATATTTGGTAGAAATGCGGTGATTAAGTTATGAAGTATTCTGCCTTAATAGTTGCTGCGGGTAAGGGGACTCGCGTGGGACTCGGGTACAACAAAATGTTTTATTTTTTGAGGCGCTACGGGCTGACTGTTCTTGAGAAGGTAACACAAGCCTTTTTAGAAGATCCCAACTGCAAGCAAATTGTCATTGTGACTAACAGGACAGACATGCACAAGATTGTCATAGAGCACGAAGTAGGTCATATTGTCCACGTAAATGGGGGACCCACCCGGCAGGATTCAGTCTTCCAAGGACTGATGGCCGTTTCTGAGGATGTGGTCCTAATTCATGATGGGGCTAGACCTTGGATTGATTCGGAGTCGATTGACCGCCTATTGGAGGTCATGGATACCGAGAAGGCAGCGATTCTGGCTGTAAAGACAAAAGACATCATCAAAGAGGTTGAGGACGGATATATTACTCGTACCATTAACAAAGAGAATTACCAAAGTGCTCAAACACCGCAAGCTTTCCAAACTTCAATCATTATAGACGCGTATTTAAGGGCGAATGAACAAGGTGTCTTCGTGAATGATGACGCTCAGGCCATTGAACTTATGACTGATGTTAAAGTAAGGGTCGTAGAGGGCTCCTACCTTAATAACAAAATTACAACAAGAGACGACCTCAAGGGGCTTTAGTTTGTGATTTTTAATTCAATAAGTGATAAAATAGCAACAGGAGGATTTACAATGAAAAAATTATTAGTTATTTTTATAGTTACTCTACTGCTTGTAGGATGTTCATCTGGCAACAGTAACACCAACGGCAATACAGCCGAAGTCAAAGACGGAACCTACACGTCAACAGTTCAAGGTTTCAAGGGTGACATGGTAGTTGAAACGACTTTCGCTGATGGAAAGATTACAGATGTTACGGTCGTATTTT
>JAAZEC010000265.1 GCA_012512495.1 Erysipelothrix sp. | reverse complement strand
TTTAGGTTACCTACGCGGCATTTGATGTCTAAAAACTTCTCGGCACCTAAATCGGCACCGAAGCCTGCTTCTGTTACGACGACTTCACCGACGCTTAGGGCACTCTTGGTGGCTATGAGTGAGTTACAGCCATGGGCTATGTTGGCGAAGGGTCCACCGTGGACAAAGAAAGGATTGTTTTCGAGGGTTTGGACCAAGTTTGGTTTTAGAGCCTTGCTCATGATCATCGTGACAGCCCCGGCTATTTCTAGTTGTTCGAGATAGAGGGGTTGATCATCGACTGTGTAGCCTAACAGAATTCTCTTGATTCGTTTTTTGAAGTCACTGAGGTCTGTTGATAGACAGAGGATGGCCATGATTTCACTGGCGACGGTGATGTTGAAGGAGTCCATTCGTCTACTCTTCTTACTGCCGAGTTCAACGGATCTCAAGGCGCGATCGTTCATGTCGAGGCAGCGTTGAAACACGATTTTATCTAAGTCGAAGCCTAGTTCATTGCCATGGTAGATATGGTTGTCGATGCTGGCGCTGATGAGGTTATTAGCCGAGGTAATCGCGTGCATATCACCGGTGAAATGGAGGTTGATATCTTCCATGGGGACGACTTGGGCGTAGCCTCCTCCTGCGGCGCCACCTTTGATGCCGAAGACGGGTCCCATGCTGGGTTCTCTCATGGCGCCTACGGCTTTGATGCCGATTTTATTGAGGCTGTCGACGAGGCCGACAGTGGTGGTTGATTTCCCTTCACCCGCTTTGGTGGGTGTAATGGCACTGACGAGGACTAGCTTCCCTTTGGATTGTTGGTCTTTGATGTCTACCTTGGCCATGTAGTGGCCGTAGGGTTCGATATTATCGATGCCTAGTTGGTTGGCTATTTCGCTGATGGGTTTCAGTGTGGCTTCTTGGGCTATTTGAAGGTCTGTTTTCATAGGATACCTACCCTTCTGAAGATTTCGTCGACCTGTTTCAGGTGGTAGCTCGTATCGAAACAGTCTGATATTTCGTCTTCACTCAAATATTCACTAATAGAACGATCATCTTTTAATAGATCTTTGAAGGGGACCTCGTCTTGCCAGGACTTGGCCGCTAGGGGTTGAACCCTGTCGTAGGCTTCTTCTCTGGAGAGACCCTTCTCGATGAGTTTGAGGACAACTTGTTGTGAAAAGATGACGCCATAGGTCTGATAGATGTTGACGCTCATTCGCTCTTCGAAGACGACTAGGTTTTCGATGAGGTTTGCGAAGCGCACCAGCATGTAGTCTAGGAGCGAGGTCGCATCTGGTGCGATGATTCTTTCCACACTGGAATGGGAGATATCCCGTTGGTGCCACAGGGCGACATCTTCGCTGGCACTGAGCGCGTAACCTCTTAGGACACGGGCACATCCGCTGATGTTTTCACTGCCGATAGGATTTCTCTTATGGGGCATGGCACTGGAACCTTTTTGTTTGTTACCGAAGGACTCCTCGACTTCCCTGACTTCTGTTCTTTGTAGGTGTCGGATCTCGGTGGCGAATTTCTCTAAAGAGCTACCGATTAAGCTAAGGGTCGTAAAGTAATTGGCATGACGGTCCCTTTGGAGGATTTGAGTTGATATGGCAGCGCTATTGATGTTGAGCTTACTGGTGACGTAGTCTTGGACGAAGGGTGGAGTGTTGGCGAAAGTGCCTACGGCTCCGCTGATTTTGCCGGCTTCGACGTCACTGGCGGCTAGCTCGAAACGTTTTAGTTGTCGTTCCATTTCACTGACCCAGTTGGCTATGACGAGTCCGAACGTGGTGATCTCGGCGTGGACCCCGTGGGTTCTTCCCATCATGACGGTGTCTTTGTATTGAAGGGCTTTGTTTTTAAGGACCTCGATTAGATGGATGAGATCGGCTCGTAGCACTTCGTTGACTTTCTTATAGATGGCACCATAGGCGGTGTCGACTACGTCGGTACTGGTGAGACCGTAGTGGATCCATTTCTTCTCGTCGCCTAGTGTTTCCGAGATGGCTCGGGTAAAGGCGATAACATCGTGCTTGGTTTCTTTCTCTATTTCTTTGATGCGCGGAATATCGATGGTGGCGTTGGCGCGAAGTTTCTCAATATCTTCCTGTTCAATGACGCCTAGGGCTTGCCAGGCTTCACAGGCTAAGAGCTCTACTTCTAGCCAAGTTTCAAACTTGGTTTCTTCACTCCATAGCTTTTTTAACTGTTCTCTTTGGTATCTTTCTATCATGATTTCACCTCTTATTACCTATATCATACTTAATTTTGAGGGTTATTGATAGATTAAAAAAACCACCCGTTAAGGTGGTTCTCATGACTTGGACTACTTAGCTGCGCCGAAGGTTGTGTATTCACTGTCTCCGGTTGCGACAACGATTGTTTCCTCATTGCCTGTTTCCGCGAAGACTTCGGTTCCGACTTCTAGTGAGTTAGAAACGATGACATCGTATTCTGTATTGATATCAGCATCTGCTACGACTTCTTTAACAGTGCCTGAATAACTCCAGCTGCTTCCTAGGGATTCGCTTACTTCGTCTGTCGCTTCGTAGATAACACCTAGGTAAACCACTTTGACTACTGTCTCTGTGTTACCGTTGTTATTGTTTCCACCAGTACCATTGTTATTGTTGTTTGATGTTGTACAACCGACTAGTACCATTAGAACTAGTAACATCGCTAAAATTCTTTTCATTGAAATTCCTCCTTCTGCTTCAATATACGTACTAAAGCATTGTTTATTATAGCTATTTTACTACCCAATTGCAAGTGTTTCAATGAAGGACAATGGTTTGATAAGTGAAGTAATTAGACGAGATATCACACTATTAGTTACCTCTCTTTCAATTCCACCACAACTAACTCTATCGGTTGTGGCATATGTCCCTACCGATAGAGTTTCTAAAGTCCTGATTTAAAAGTTCTATGGTAGTTGGTAAAGAGCACTTCTTGTAGATCAGAAATCGATAGACCCTTGA
>JAAZEC010000043.1 GCA_012512495.1 Erysipelothrix sp. | reverse complement strand
TGACCGTTAAGCCCAAGCTTCTTCATCACTTCGACAAAGACAGGTGGAACAAATGTTAGAATCAGGATAATAGCCCAATCCATCATATGTAAAGGTACAAGTTTGAATATTTCTTGAACAGGTGGAATCAAGAGAACGATCAACATCATAAGAGCATTAATCAGTACCGCTTGAATCAGACGTTTGTTCACAAAGATGGTCTTAAAGACTGAAGCATGAGGTGAATGGATATTGAACGAGTGGCTCAATTGACTGAAGCCCAACACCGCAAACGCCATCGTTTGACCTTGTTCCAAGGAACCAGGTGAAGTACCTAGTGAACCAGTACCAAACAGGAAGGCAACCGTTGTCAAGACACCAATCATGATACCTTGATATAGGACTCGCCAAGCCATTTGTTTCGTAAAGAGGCTTTGTTGGCGATCTGGTTGTTCATCCATAAGGCCTTCTTCGGCTGGATCCACACCCAATGCCAAGGCAGGAAGTGAATCTGTAACTAAGTTAATCCATAGAATATGGATAGCTAATAGAGGTGTTGGCCAGTTAAATAGTGTCGCAATCAACAAGGTGAATAGTTCTCCCGTATTACAAGACAAGAGGTATTGAATCGCCTTCTTGATGTTTGTACGAATGCGACGACCTTCTTTAACAGCCGTAACGACTGTCGCGAAGTTATCATCCGTCAAGACCATGTCTGAAGCGCTCTTCGCTACTTCAGTACCTACAATACCCATGGCAGCCCCAATGTCCGCCTTCTTAAGTGCAGGAGCATCATTTACACCATCGCCCGTCATAGCAACAATTTCACCATGACTCTTCCAGGCATCAATGATACGCATTTTATGTTCAGGTGAGACACGAGCGTAAACGCCAATGTTCTTCACGCGAGCTTTTAATTCATCATCGCTCATTTCATCGAGTTCAGGACCAGAAATAACCTCTTGTCCATCTTCAAGCAGACCGATTTCACGACCAATAGCTTCTGCCGTAATTGCGTGGTCACCCGTAATCATAACGACACGGATACCGGCACGCTTACTGATACGAATAGCTTCTTTAACTTCAGGACGAGCTGGGTCAATCATGCCCACTAAACCAATAAAGATTAAATCACTCTCTAAGGCTGGATCGCCATCCTTTACTTCCCCTTCAACTGGTCTATAGCCAGCAGCGAGGACTCTTAGCGCATTGGATGCCATCGATTCATTCTGTGCCTGAATCGCTTTCTTATCTTCATCAGTAATTGGACGGACATTGTCTCCATCTTGAATACGAGTCGTGATAGCTAGAATTTCATCAAGACCACCTTTTGAGTGAGCAATTTGATTCCCATCAATAAGGTTGACCGTAGTCATTCTCTTTCTGCCAGAATCAAATGGTACTTCCGCAATTCTTTCATGGATTTCAGTTCCATGTGCCCAGGCTGACATCGCTGTCTCAGTAGGATCCCCTACCCATTCACCTTCGAGCAATCTGGAGTCATTACAAAGATAGACCGTTCTCTTGAGCAGTTCATCATTGTTTTGTAACGTCCATGAATCAGTAACTGTCATTTTATTTTGTGTTAATGTTCCTGTCTTATCTGAACAGATAACCGTCGTTGAACCTAATGTTTCAACTGAAGGTAGTGTTCTGATAATCGCATTCTGTTCGACCATCTTTTGGACACCCATCGATAGAACAATCGTAGAGACCGTAGGTAGCGATTCCGGTATGACAGCAACTGCCAAGGAAACGGAAGTCATAAACATTTCAAAAGGTTCTTTCCCATTGAGAACACCGATAGTAAAGATTCCCACAACCGCGACAATCGCGACAATTCCTAGGATCTTACCTAGTTGATTCAATTGTTTCTGAAGTGGAGTACTATCATTCTTAGTACTACTCAAGATGCTGGCAATCTTACCAACCTCTGTATGCATACCAGTAGCGACGACCAAGCCTAAACCACGGCCATAGGTTACTTGCCCACTGGAGTAAGCCATGTTCACGCGATCACCTAAAGGTGCTTTGGTATCGACCAACACGTGAGAATCCTTCTCAACTGGGACTGATTCCCCAGTCAGGGATGCTTCCTGGATCTTTAGGCTGCTGGTCTTAATGAGCCTTAAGTCCGCGTTGACTAAATCGCCCGCTTCAAGGACCACTAAGTCTCCTAAAGTGAGTTCCTCGGAAGGTATCGCGACCTCAACTCCGTTACGAATAACGTGAGAGGTTGGAGCTGATAAGTCTTGGAGAGCTTTCAGAGCGTTTTCCGCTTTGAATTCCTGATAGACGCCTAGAATCGCGTTGACAACAACGATTGCTAGAATAATGACGGCGTCGATTGTTTCCCCTAACCACCCAGAAATGAGGGCAGCCAAAATCAGGATGATAATCATGACATCCTTGAATTGATCGGCGAATAACAAGAGGATAGAGCGTTTCTTTTCTTCCTTTAGCTTGTTATGACCATACTTCTCAAGGTTTTCCTTTGCTTGTGCGGTGGTAAGACCTTGTTCAACATTGACGTCTTGGGTCACTTTGTCGAGTTCCAGGTCGTACCACTTGGTATTTTGTTCCATAATTCCTCCAGTTAGCCATTAAAAAAGGCTTTATCTATGTGATAAAGTCTCAAGCTTTGACCACACCCCGGGCTTTCGCCGTGTTGACGGATTGTGATACCTTTTCAGGCCTTTACTCCCTTTAGTACATAGCAATCTTACTATTGTCCGCTTAACTTGTCAAACGTTATCCATCAAAAAAGCGAGCTAAAATTAACCCGCTTCTACATGTTTTTTATAAATGAAAGGACTTCGTCAAAATCAATATCCTTGTGAACATCCTTGGCCACTTGAGCATAGACCAGCGTATCATCCTTATCAACGATGAAGACACCGCGTGCTAAGAGACGCACACCATCCATGACCATTCCGTATTTCATACCAAATGACAGATTAATATGATCAGATACTGTCGTTAGGTTTTCAATACCTTGAGCATTTTTGAAACGACTCAGCGCAAAGGGTGTATCACATGAAATAGTCACCACATTAACATCCTCTAGTTCTTTGACAATGTCATTGAACTTGCTGGTCTGAAGAGCACATACGGACGTATCAATCGATGGAACGACCGAGTAAATACGCAAGGTGCCATCCAACTCAGTTGAATTAAAGTCTGTCAAATCATGCTTGATTCCGCTGAATCCAGGTGCTTTAGAACCGATTTTAGGTGGAATACCCAAAAGTTTCCTATCTGCTCCTAAAAAACTAACTTCTTTTTCTCTATATTCCATGTTTTTTCGCCCTCCAATTACCTATCATCATATCAAAAATGAAGTGACATTAACAACTTAAGCATTATAAACGTCAAGATCGATTTGTTTCTCACTATGAGCGACAATCAGCGCGGCAGTTGCTGAACCGGTCACGTTCGTAGCAGTACGTGCCATGTCGACTAAACTTGAAATAGGCGCTAACATAACAATGACTTCTAATGGTAGACCGATGGTTGCTAAAACGGCAGTCGCTGTAATTGTTGCTGTCCCTGGGACACCCACGGTACCGATTGAAACAATAACAATGACAATGATTAGAACGATGTATTGAACGAGGCTATAGTTTAAACCTAAAGCATTGATTGAGAAGACTGCTAACATGGCTGGCCAGATTCCTGCACAGCCAGGCATTCCCATATTAGCTCCCATAGAAGCTACGAAGGAAGCGACTTCTTCATTAACGCCCAGCTTGTCAGTCAGTTGTCTAACCGTTACTGGAATAGTACCGATACTGCTTTGTGAAGTGAAACCAACTACTTGTGCTGGGTAGATCTTTTGGAAGAACTTGATTGGGTTCAAACGAGTTGCGCCGGCAATAATACCACCGTGAACAATGAAGGTCTGAATGATGCACGCAAGATAGCCCACTAAGACTGGGATAATGAGTGACATAATATCAACATTAGTTGTATGGCGACTCGTCGCATAGGCCATCAAGGATAAGACAGCGTAAGGTGTTAGTCTGATGATATAGCGAATGACTCCGAAAATAACTTTATTGATCGCATCGACTCCCTTTTTAAAGATGGCAACTTCTGGTACCTTGGAGACCGTCTTCATGTAGGCAACGGAAACAAAGATAGCGA
>JAAZEC010000264.1 GCA_012512495.1 Erysipelothrix sp. | reverse complement strand
GTCCTGGAACTGAAGGAACCATGATCAATAATTCTAAAGAAGATATTGTTCGATTGGGATACTCAGCATCAGGGATTGCGGAGGAAGTTGGTGCTGGTGTTGAGGGTATTAAAGTTGGTGATAAAGTTGCGGTTTATGGTGCACCCTATGTTGGGCACCGATCATATCTAAGTGTCCCGAAAACTTTAGTAGCTAAGGTTCCTGAGTCAGTATCATTAAGTGATGCATCTCTTGCGGGACTGGGTGCAATAGCAATTCATGGACTACGACAAGGCGAACTTCAATTTGGTGAGATTTGTGTTGTTGTAGGTTTAGGTATCTATGGTCAATTGATTGCACAAATTGCTCACAATGCAGGTATGGTAGTCCTCGCATTGAACCGTTCAAAGAGTCGTGCCGATTTATTAGCTAATGTCTCAGGATTGAAAACATACTCAGATGAAGTCGAGCTTGAAAAAGATTTGGATATCTTAAGTGGTGGGAAAGGTGCTGATGCGGTATTCCTTTGTGCAGGATCAGGTGCAAGCTACTTAACGGATAAGAGCTTGGATTGGTTAAAAGACAAAGGAAAATCAGTGATTGTTGGCGATATACAACCACACTATACTCGTGAAAAAATGTTTGCGAAAGAAATTGATATTCGAATTTCAAGAGCAGGTGGACCAGGTCGCTACCAGACTTCATATGAACGAGATGCTGTTGATTATCCATACGGATTTGTTCGTTGGACGGAAGGTAGAAATACTGCAGAGTTCGTTCGTCTGCTTGAACAAAATAGAATTAGTGTTAAGGAATATTATGATATACCTAGTTCTTATACTAATTTTGAGAAGGTTTATGAAGAACTATCTCAACGAGGGTGTGAGTACTTGACGCATTGCTTTACTTATGACGATGAATAGGAGAGTTAAAAAATGAGTACAATACTAGAGAATATTGAAAAACAAATGAATACAGCATCCGCTACTTTAGTTGAGGATGTTAAGAAAATTGATGGGGATATTATTATACTTGGTGTTAGTGGAAAAATAGGCTATAACTTGTCGGCTCTTTTGATGGATGCATTAAAGAAAGCGAATAAAAACACGACAGTGTACGGGGTAGCCAGATTTTCAGGAGGACCAGAGTCTCGAAAAGAACTTGAAGATCTTGGTGTTCAAACGATTGTTGCTGATTTCATGAATGACGAAGAATTAGCGGCTCTGCCCAAGGTGAAAAATGTTATTTACATGGTCGGCTATAAATTTGGAAGTACGGGTAATGAGTCTTATACATGGGCCTTAAATAGTTATTTACCAGGGCGTGTTGCCGAGCATTATAAAGATTCAAGAATAGTAGCATTTTCAACGGGATGTGTTTATCCGCTTGTTGATGTCAAAGATGCTGCGCCATCTGAAGAATTTATGCCAGATGCTATTGGGGAGTATGCACAATCTTGTCTAGGGAGAGAAAGAATTTTTGAACATTTCTCCAAAACAAACAATACAGAGATGTTAATTTATCGTCTTAATTATGCAATAGATGTTCGTTATGGGGTACTCGTTGAACTTGGAACGGCAGTCTATGAAGGACGACCTGTTGACGTAACAATGGGCCAAGTCAATGTTATCTGGCAGCCAGATGCGAGCGAGATGGCAATTCGTAGCTTGTTGCATTGTACTGTTCCTGCAAACATAATGAATATTACAGGGCCAGAAACACTATCGGTACGTTGGATTTCAGAACGATTTGCTGAAATAATGGGGAAAAGTGTCGAATTTGTCGGCGAGGAGTCAAGTACAGCACTTCTTAACAATGCTTCAAAATCTCATGAAGTATTCGGCTATCCTCAAACAACAATTCGGGAGATGATTAAACTTGTCGCAACATGGATCATGGAAAATGGTGCGATGATCGACAAACCAACTCACTTCCAAGAAAGAGAAGGAAAGTACTAGTGAATGAGAAAAAACTTGAACTATTAAGAAAAGGGACAGTGATACCTGCTCATCCACTCGCACTTAATGAAGATCGCAGCTTGGATGAACTCAATCAAAGAGCCTTAACTCACTATTACAT
>JAAZEC010000042.1 GCA_012512495.1 Erysipelothrix sp. | reverse complement strand
TCTGTGTGACTCAGACGGATGTGGTGGCGGCCATCAATAAATTGAAACTCATTGAGGGCACTATTGATGAATCCTTAGTCATCAAGCTGGTGAGTGATCAGCGAGAGTCCATGATTTATGAATTAAGCGAAGCACTACTGAAAAGGGATTCCAACAGAGTGTTCTCTATCTATGAAACACTGATGAAACAAAACTACCAACCCATCCAGCTTTTGTATCACTTGTCCAACAAGTATCGTCAATACTATCAGCTGTTTACGCTCCATCGCCTTCAGGAGTCTCCGGTTGAGATTGCGAGACAGCTCAAGATGTCGGATCGTCAGGCCTATTTCATCATTAATAACCATCAGAATCTAATCTCACCCAAAGACTGTTTAAGATATCTCTCATCATTAGCCCAGCTAGACCAAGACGCCAAGGCGGGGCTGATTGACTTCAAGTTGGGACTGGAACTCTTCCTAGTAAAGGTACTCTCATAATGGAAAGCTTAACTGAACTCTATAAGATCGGCTCTGGTCCATCTTCCTCACATACCATCGCTCCACAAAGAGCCATGAGACTGTTCCTTCAACACCATCCCGCGATTGATTATTTTGAAGTCGAACTCTACGGTTCGCTATCACTGACGGGCAAAGGACACTTCACTGATCTGGCGATTCAAAAAGCCGTGGAACCGATATCCTGTCGGGTCTTCTTCAAACTGGACTGGGATTATGATTTCCCTAATGGTTTGTTAATTAAGGGTTATCAGAAGGATCAATTGATTGATACTTGGGTTGTTTATTCGCTTGGTGGAGGTTCAATCAAGGTGCTTCAACAGGATTTTGACTTTCAAAAGAAAGTCTATCCCCATCAATCCCTAAGTGTTATTAAATCTTATTGTAAGGAGCATAACCTCTCTTATGATGATTATGTCTATCAGATTGAGCCAGATATCAAGACTCACTTGGCAGTAATTTTAGATGCGATGATTGAGAGTGTTCAACAAGGGTTAGGAAAAGATGGTCTTTTACCGGGTGCACTCAAAATATCCCGCATTTCGAAGCAGATGTTTGAAAAAACACGAAAGAATCTACCTCTTGATCAGCTGTATCGACAAAAAATCACAAGCTACGCATATGCTGTTATGGAAGAAAATGCTAGTCTGGGTGAGGTGGTGACAGCACCTACTTGTGGCTCAGCGGGCATTCTAGCATCATTAATGTATCATTATTTGATTGACCTTGAAACTGATAAGTCACGACTCATTGATTCCTTAGCAGTGGCTGGCATTATTGGTAACATCGTTAAAACTAATGCGACGATATCTGGTGCCGAAGGGGGTTGTCAAGCCGAGGTAGGAGTTGGTACGGCGATGAGTGCGGCCGCGATTGCTTTCTTAGAGGGTGGCAGTCTGGATCAGATTGAATACGCTGCTGAGATTGGGATGGAACACCATCTGGGATTGACCTGTGATCCGGTAGGTGGTTATGTCATGATTCCTTGTATTGAAAGAAATGCGGTTGCTTCGCTGAGGGCAAAGGATGCTGCGTTCATGGCGATTTACATTGGGTCAATCAAGGCGAATCGAGTAAGTTTTGATATGGTGGTTAATACCATGAAGTATACTGGCAGGAAGGATTGCGGTTGAGTTAAGGGAAACCTCGTTGGGTGGATTGGCTCAGGAAATTATTGTCGATAAGTAGTGAGAGGGTACAAAAAAACCGGTTTTAATTAAGCCGGTTTATGCTTCTAATGAATTAACGAACTTAGCAAGTCTTGATTTCTCGCGTTTTGCGTAGTTGCGATGATGAATATTGCTAGTTACTGATTCATCTAATAACTTGTAAGCTTTGCTTAAAGCTACAGTGCCTTCTTCTTTGGTCGAAGCGTTACGCACAGACTTGATAGCTGTCTTTAGCTCTGAACGTTCAGCTAAATTACGGTCAGCTCTTTTTTCGTTTGTAAGGGCGCGTTTGATTTGGTTCTTAATATTTGCCACAGTGTCACCTCCATTGTTTTGATTACCTTGTGTATTATATCAAAACTCACCTCTTTGTGCAATAAATATTTGTGTTATAATGTCCACAGGAGTTGGTGAAATGAAATTTAGAGTCATTTATATGGGGACACCGTCCTTTGCTTCGGAGGTTTTAAGTTTCCTCGTTAAACAAGCTGCTATCGATATTGTCGGTGTTGTTACTCAACCCGATAGGCTCGTGGGTCGTAAGAAAAAACTGGTCTATTCCGAGGTTAAGCAGACGGCGTTAGATCATCAGTTTCTTCTTTTTCAACCTGAGAAAATCAGCCATATCACTCATCAGCTGTCTCAATTGAAGGCGGATGCCATTATCACCTGTGCTTATGGCCAGTTCTTGCCTGAGACAATCCTTAAAATGACTCCTAGTGGTGTTATTAATATCCATGCTTCATTGCTTCCAAAGTATCGCGGTGGCGCACCCATGCAGCAGGCGATTCGAAATGGTGAAACAGAGACGGGAATAACGTTAATGAAATCGGCCAAGAAGATGGATGCGGGGGATATCTTTTCTCAGCTAAAAGTAACCATCGATCCAGATGAGACGCTAACTTCTTTGGAATTAAAACTGATTCAAGCTTCCAAGCAAATCGTTCAGAGGGATCTGTTGTCAATACTGAATGGACGCCTCAAGCCAGTGGCTCAAGACTCCGATCTAGCGACTTTCGCTCCTATCATCAAAGCAGAAGATGAATTAATAGATATGAATCAACCTGGTCAACAGATTTATAATCAAATCCGTTCCTTAATCGATAATCCATACGCTTATGCGTATTTGGATGGCAAAAAGATAAAAATCTGCCGTGCCAAATACCAAGAAGATAAGCATTCACACCCACAGGGTCAAATTGTTTCCTTCGATAAGGATCAATTAGTGGTGGCTGTGTCCGGTGGTCTGCTCCTTATCACAGAGTTACAGATTGCTGGCAAAGAGAAAATGAGTGTCACACAGCTCTATCCTGGCTACCACCAGCAGTGGCAAGGACAGCGGTTTACTTCCAATGAAGGCTAGCCGAAGTGACTCGTTACTGGTCTTCCTGGTAACCATCGGTTTGGTTTGTGTAGCGACCATCTTGTTTACCTACAGCTATGGTGACTATGGTGGGTATATTAATGGGTCCCATATCATCATTATGGCTGTCGCCTATGTGACTTTGAACAATAAGTTCGCTCCTGCGGCAGGACTGGGCGCAATGCTGGCGGCCTTCCTGAGCGAGGTCCCATACTATGCGCTAGGGGCACTGATTATAAACACAATCGAATATTTAATAGTTGTCATTCTACTAAGAAAAATAAAACATCCTATCATAAAGAGAACCATACCTTTTTTGGTGAGTGCTCTCTTTATCAGTGCTGGCTTTGTTTTAGTAGACTGGCTCATCTCACAGAATGTAGAATATCTTTTAGTATCCTTGCTGTACAATTCGTTTCAGGGGCTCGTCAGTGCGATTGTCGTCATGATGTTTGTTCCCTTATTTGATTTTATTAAAGAGCGCTTTCCTAAACAACTAGAGGTGAATAAATGAATCAACAAAAAATACGTAATTTCTCCATTATCGCTCATATTGACCATGGCAAATCAACACTCGCTGACCGTATCCTCGAAATGACCGATACCGTCGCTCACAGAGATATGAAGTCTCAGCTCTTAGATTCAATGGATCTAGAAAGAGAAAGAGGCATCACTATCAAGTTGACCTTTGTTCAATTAAAATATCGGGCAAAAGATGGAGAAGACTATATCTTCCATTTAATTGACACGCCAGGGCATGTCGACTTTACATATGAAGTTTCCCGCTCGCTGGCAGCCTGTGAGGGAGCCATTTTAGTCGTGGATGCTGCTCAGGGCATTGAGGCCCAAACCCTCGCCAATGTCTACCTTGCTATCGATAACGATTTAGAAATCATCCCGGTTATCAACAAAATCGATTTACCATCCGCTCAACCGGAACATGTCAAGGAAGAGATTTCCAGTATCATTGGACTTGATACCGATGATATCCCCATGATCTCCGCGAAGACAGGCTCCCATATCGAAGATGTTCTGGAAGCGATTGTTCAGAAAGTTCCAGCTCCTTCAGGTGATGTTAATGCTCCGTTGAAGGCCTTGGTTTTTGACTCGCTCTATGATCCTTATCGTGGTGTCATTGCCTCCATCTGTATCAAGGAAGGTCAAATCAAGACAGGAGACCACATCGAGTTCATGCAGAAGGGGGTCACCTACGAAGTCACAGAAGTCGGGGTCCGTTCTCCTCATGAGATCAAGAAGGACGTTCTGGTTACGGGCGAGGTTGGCTACGTGGCCGCCGCCATAAAGAACATTGAGGACGTAACTGTTGGTGACACGATTACTCTCGTTGATCGACCAGCTAAGGAACCTTTGGCAGGCTATCGTGAAATTAAATCAATGGTTTACTGTGGATTATATCCACTAGACTCCAAGAAATATGGTGATTTAAGGGATGGCTTAGAGAAGCTGAAACTCAATGATGCTTCTTTGAGTTTTGAGCCAGAAACATCCTCAGCTCTAGGTTTTGGTTTCCGTTGTGGCTTCTTGGGCTTACTACATATGGATGTTGTTCAGGAACGACTAGAGAGAGACAATAAGATCGATCTGATTGCGACCGCTCCCTCCGTGGTCTTCCAGGTCACCTTAACCAATGGTGATGTCATCATGATTGACAATCCTACTAAGCTTCCCGATGTTCAAAGCATCGCTAAAATAGAAGAACCTTTCGTTAAAGCCTCCATAATGGTACCGAATGATTATGTTGGTGCGGTCATGGACATCTGCCAGAAGAAGCGAGGCGTCTACCTAGATATGCAGGTGCTAGACTCTGATCGCATGCAAATCGCATACGAAATGCCCCTAATTGAAATCGTCTTTGACTTCTTTGATCGCCTGAAGTCTCACACTAAGGGCTATGCCAGTTTTGACTATGAGGCCATCGGCTATCGTGAATCCCGCCTAGTGAAGATGGATATTCTTATTAACGGTGAACCAGTGGACGCTTTGTCTACGATCGTCCATCGTGACTTCGCTTATGGACGTGGTAAAGCTATCGTTGAGAAAATGAAGGATGTTATCTCACGCCATCAGTTCCAGATTCCTATTCAAGCAGCTATTGGTGGAAAGGTTATTGCCAGAGCAGATATTAAAGCCTTGCGGAAGAATGTCTTATCCAAGTGTTATGGTGGCGATATCAGCCGTAAGAAGAAGCTACTAGAGAAACAGAAAGAAGGAAAGAAGCGCATGAAACAAGTGGGTTCTGTTGAGATCCCTCAAGAAGCATTCATGGCGGTTCTATCAATGGACGATGAGTAACACTCAGCCATTGGCACTTTACATACACATCCCTTTCTGTGACGCAATCTGTGGTTATTGTGATTTCACCAGGTTCGGCTATCAATCTGACTTAGCTGACCGTTATTTAATGCGCCTTCATGAGGATCTCAAGCGAGTCCAACCCGTGGAGACCATCTACATCGGTGGGGGAACTCCTACCTCGTTGTCCTTGAGCCAGCTAGAATTCCTTCTGGAATCGATTAGCCATCTCATTAAAGAAGCTAAGGAAATAACGATTGAAGCGAATCCCGATAGTATCGAAGCGGACAAGATTGACCTGTTACTTAAATATGGTGTTAACCGGGTATCACTGGGAGTCCAATCGACCGATAATGTCATGTTAGCGAGCATTGGACGGACACACTCCTTTGAGAAGGTCGTTGAGTCCATTAGCTTGTTGCGAGAAAAGGGTCTAGACAATATATCGATGGACCTGATTTATGGTCTTCCCCATCAATCCCTAGAGGATGTTCAGAAGGATATCGAGACGATGTTGGAACTGAATCCTGTCCATCTGTCGCTTTATGCGCTGACAATTGAAGATAATTCCGCTTTTGGTCGCCAAAAGGTCAAACCGGCACCTAATGAACTAGAAACAGCGATGTATCTTTCTATCGTGGATAAGCTGGAAGCGGCGGGCTATCACCACTATGAGGTCTCTAACTTTGCGAAGAAGGGTCATGAATCCCTTCACAATCAACACTACTGGAGCTACCATGATTTCTATGGGATTGGCATTGGGGCTAGTGGCAAGGAAAACCATGTGCGCTACACCAATACTTTAAAACTTAACCAGTATTTACAAAAAGAAGCCCAATTCTCTGAGAGAATCGAGCTTAGTAAAGAAGATGAAATGTTTGAAACGCTGATGATGGGCTTAAGAAGCACCCAAGGGGTTTCCAAGGCTCGTTTCCAACAGCTATTTAATGACACAATTGATAGTGTTTACTACCAAAAGTTTCAGCCCCATTTCGATTCCGGCCTCTTGATTGATGATGGCATAACCTTGTCAGCAACCAAAGAGGGCAGGCTCATGTTACATGATATCTTAGTCGATATCCTTTAGGCGATAGAATTCCTGAATGGCCTGTGTTCCCTTATCTCCAAAGCCTTTCTCTTGTAGCAATTCGTATTGTTTCAGGGCAAGTTGTGAGAGGGGTAGGCGCTCAGCTGAACTTGATTCTAGGGAGAGGCGTAAATCCTTGATGAAATGCTTAATGAAGAAACCTGGTTCATAGTCGTCTACCATCATCTTTGGACCTTGGTTAGTTGATTGCCAGGACGCGGCGGAACCGTTGTTTACGACATTAAGGAATTTTTCTGGATCTAGTCCTTTCTCAGTGGCGAAATGTAGTGCTTCTGCGGTGGAGACTATTGCTCCCGCAATGCAGATTTGATTGGCCAACTTCGCATACTGTCCATTGCCTGAGGCTCCCATGTAAGTGACTTGTTTGCCCATGACTTCCAGTAGGGGTAGGATTTCTTTGAAGGCTGCCTCATCGCCCCCGGCCATAATTGACAGGGTTGCGTTGATCGCTCCTAAATCGCCACCGGTGACGGGGCAATCCAAAGCTGTAATGTGATAGCGACTGGCTTCTTGTGCAATTTCAATCGCTAATTCGGGAGATGAGGTGGTCATATCGACCACAATGGCGCCCGCTCTCGCATGCTTTAGGATACCATCGTCTGCTAGATAGATTTCTTTGACATCGCTTGGGAAGCCGACAATTGAGAAAATGACATCGGCATCTTTGACCGCCTCCTTAATGGTGCGGGCGACCGTGGTCTTGTCGCTCATAACGAGCGCTTTTTCATAGGTTCGATTGTAGACCGTGACCTCGTAGCCAGCGTCTGCTAGGTGATAGGCCATAGGTTTGCCCATGACCCCAGTTCCAATCCATGTTACTTTTTTCACTCCATTACCTCCATTCGTGAGCTCATTATATCATGAGTAAATTACTCATGAGTAATTTACTCATAAGTGAATGAACTTGCTAAAAGACAACATTAATGATATGATGTCTAAGCTTCAGTCTCGGTGAAACGACACTCCGACGTACACTTAGATTGTAAGGTCAAATAGAGAAAGTGAGGAGAACACATGATTAGTCAAGAACGCAAACAAGAATTGATGAAGCAATACGCTCGTACTGAGGGTGACACAGGTTCACCAGAAGTACAAATTGCTGTCCTAACGGAAAACATCAATGTATTGACTGAGCATCTTAAGATTCACAAGAAGGACTTTCATTCATTGAGAGGTCTTCATAAGATGGTTGGTCATCGTCGTAATCTTCTAAATTACTTGAAGAAAAAAGACATTCTGCGCTATGGTGAACTTATTAGTAAGTTAGGCATTCGTAGATAGAGAGTTCATTCATTTGAGCTCTTTTTTTATAGATAGCTACTATCATTAAAAAGAGAATGTTTCAGAACAAAGAAACAATAGGCGTTTGTTTGAGGATAAAAAGGGGCAACATCTAGCTGATGAATTAGGCGAAAATGCGTTAATCTAAGAAAGATCATGACGCGACCTTTATGCACGAAAAAGAAGACTACAATAACTAAACAGGCATTTTCAGACTGTATCTTAATCTTAAAATTGATGCTAGTACTAATGCTAACATAAGAATGTTCACAATTGATCAGATAAAAATAGTAAGATAAATATGTACAAATTCGATATAATAGCCTGAGATCAAAAAGGAGCAGAATATGATTCTCGACTATGAAATAACAACGAATTTTTCAGTGAACACATTAATGGATTTAAAGAAATTACAGCCCTTGGAACATAACGGTAATCTAAAAATCAACACTTCAGAACTAGGCAGAAAACTGGGAGTGGATCGTCGACAGTCAGGAAGTATATTGAAGGATATCAAAAGCTGAATCGTAGAAATAAAAGGAAGAGCATCGATTTTCTATAGCAATAGAGATATTCAACTTTTCAAGGTGTCGAAAAGAAAAAATGTTCTCTAGTTTCAACAGTACAACTTCAATGAATTATTTATTGTTGCTCTAATTGCTCAACCGATACAAATATAGAATAAACACAATTCTCGATGATATAGTGAATCTGTAGATTTTGGTACAAGTGAGCAACCTGGATCCGTTAGCATCTATGGACGATATCATTGCTTCTTGTACCAATTTTAAACCAGAATTGTTTTTTTTTTTTTTGTATCAAGATAATCAGTGTTTAGAATATTTCTTACACTTCAAAATATGCATCGATAATTTTTAGAAACTTGACCCAAGATTGCAACCATGTTATTATTTAAATATAAATAGATTTGCTGAATAAAAGTATTCAAGCACAAAATGAAATACAGTAATAATAAATTTATTTTACTAAGACTAATTTATAGGTGAATGTTTGTACTCAAAGGCTGCGTGAAAGGTTTAATAAGCTAGCAGTTACCCACAAATTGTCCTGGTACAAGTACGAAACGGAGAGTGATTGATGAGAAAGTAAACTTCCATAATAAAAGGTAGTTCTCAATTTATATCAATAGCTATTTAGTAATCAAAATCTAATAAATGGAGGAGAACATGAAAAAGACAATAACCATTATTCTTACATCATTATTGATTGTAACCTTTTTACCAACTCCTTTAGACATACAAGCTAAAGAGACTTCAGATAACAACACAATAATCGAGGTATTGGAAGAATCTTCTTCCTCATTTTCAGATTATAGAATCGTTGAAGACAATGATGATTTAGTGAAGATTTCTATGGTCTATGAAGATGGAGAAGTCTATTATACATTTATTGAAAGTAATCGAGTTTATGTGACTGATAGTAAGGGAAACGAATTAGGTTCTCTATATCTTGAAAATCCGATATTGTTTGAAGAACCATTATATAATATTGCAAGTACAGAGTCATGGGGATCCTATTTCTATTATGGTTACAGGAATTCTCATATTTCATGGCAAGAGGGTTTGGCGATAGATGTAGCAGTTGGTGTGATTCTAAGCTTGATTACCGGAGGTCTATCTAATTGGATAGGGATATCTGTCGGCGCTATCGGTACGATAACGAGTACCATTGCAATTCAAATCTACAATAGTAATACTAAGAATCTGAGATATTCACGATATATTTCACAATGGGTAGGTTGTCCTATTCTGATGAAAGATAGAATACAGATTCATAACCAGTCTATGTCTCAATTCTTTGGAACAAAATACATCAATCCTTATTGGATAGGAAGTAAGTGGGACTATGGACAACCAAGTGAATGTCGTCAAACGCCTTATTAGTACTGCTTACGACCTGTTAGTTAACAATGGGTACTATATAAAGCCATCTTCAGATGCATGATATTAGAAATAATTCACAATCAATATTTATAGGTAAGGAGCTGTTATGAAAAAAACCTCTGCTATCTTTAAAAAGTTAATGTTCAAGAACAAAGAAACAACGCTCACACTTCAACAACAGTCATTTGTAGAGGAGAGAAGAAGATCTTACAATGTAGTAGAAGTCATTGTTAGCTCACTTATTTTCGGGATTTTAAAGCTATGGTTAGACTTAAGATTACAGAGTTTTCTGATGGTTATAGCTTTTATTGTCATCTATCTTATCGTTAGAATCACAAATATGTGGATTGTTTCTTACTATCTCGCAAAACAACTACCTCAAGACTAGCTACCCGCTTCTCATTATTTGACATTCACTAACATTTAATCAACGAAATATGGTAAAATGAATAAGAAAATTGATGAGGAGAATTAAATGGCAAAGAAAGTTTATTCATTAGATTTCTGTGGTCGCACATTGACGGTCGAGACCGGAGAAATCGCCAAACAGGCCGGGGGGTCTGTTCTAGTACGCTATGAAGATACCGTCGTCTTAAGCACTGCCACGGCATCGAAAGTCGCCAAAGATCTGGACTTTTTCCCTTTAACTGTATTGTACGAAGAAAAGCTCTACTCCAAAGGAAAGATCCCTGGAGGATTTTTACGTAGAGAGGGCAGACCAAGTGAACACGCGACACTAAGCGCACGTCAAATCGATAGAACGATTCGTCCCTTATTCGCAGAAGGCTTTAGAAATGAAGTACAAGTCGTCAACACTATTCTATCCGTCAACCCTGACATTCCCCAAGAATCTGCCGCTATGTTTGGTTCGTCACTAGCACTCATGGTTTCCGATGTTCCTTTCGAAGGACCAATCGCTGGCGTCAATGTGGGATTTGTTGATGGCGAATACATTATCAACCCAACCCTTCAAGAAATTGAAGCATCTACCATTGAGCTAAGCGTTGCCGGTACCATTGACGCGGTCAACATGGTTGAAGCTGGTGCCAACGAAGCAACTGAAGAAGAAATGCTCGAAGCCATCATGTTTGGTCACGAGTACATTAAGAAACTATGCCAGTTCCAAATTGATATTGCTAATGAAATCGGCAAAGAAAAGATGGAAGTCACACTCAAGGTTATTCCAGAAGAGCTTAAACAAGAGGTCTCTGAACTCTATGAAACAAGACTTCGTGAATCCGTCAAGATTGTTGAAAAGCTAGAACGCTACAATAAGATTGATGAAGTCAGTGACGAAGCGGTAGCCTATTTTGAGGCCAAGAGCTACGAGAGTGACAAAGAAAAAGAAAAAGCTATCAAATACGTCAAACAAACAACCCACGACATCGTCGCCGATGAAGTCAGAAGACTGATTTCAGTCGACAAGATTCGTCCCGATGGCCGTAGCGTAAGTGAGCTTCGTTCACTTAACTCACAGATTGATATCCTACCAAGAGTCCACGGTTCAGCACTCTTTACTCGTGGTGAAACACAAGTACTCACAGTAACAACCCTAGGAGCTCAAGGCGACAATCAAATCATCGATGACTTAACTGACGTTGAAGAAAAACGCTTCATGCACCACTATAACTTCCCACCTTATTCAGTCGGTGAAACCGGCCGTATGGGTAGCCCAGGACGACGCGAAATCGGTCACGGCGCTCTAGGTGAAAGAGCTCTATCCTATGTCTTACCAACCTTTGATGAGTTCCCATACTCCATTCGTCTTGTTTCTGAAGTACTCGAATCTAACGGTTCATCTTCCCAAGCTTCCATCTGTGCTGGTTCAATGTCACTAATGGCTGCCGGTGTCCCTATTAAGGCACCTGTTTCAGGAATTGCGATGGGTCTAGTAACTTATGACGACCATTACACGATCCTTACGGATATCCAAGGTATGGAAGACCATTATGGCGACATGGATTTCAAGGTTGCCGGAACAGAAAAAGGTATTACTGCCCTACAAATGGATATCAAGATCAAAGGCTTATCGAGACAGATTCTACAAGAAGCACTTGAACAAGCGAAAATCGGACGCCACGACATTCTACAAAACATGCTTGCTACGAT
>JAAZEC010000263.1 GCA_012512495.1 Erysipelothrix sp. | reverse complement strand
TCCTGGAGGTGAATTCGCTTCCAAGGGTTGGGCTGTCCGCCCATTAAAGCGGTACGCGAGCTGGGTTCAGAACGTCGTGAGACAGTTCGGTCCCTATCTGTTGTGGGCGTAGGAAATTTGAAGAGCGCTGTCCCTAGTACGAGAGGACCGGGATGGACATAGCGCTGGTGTACCAGTTGTCCTGCCAAGGGCATCGCTGGGTAGCTAACTATGGAATAGATAAGCGCTGAAAGCATCTAAGCGCGAAACTAACTCTAAGATGAGATTTCCCATACGCAAGTAGTAAGACCCCTGAGAGACGATCAGGTTGATAGGTCAGAGATGGAAGCATAGCGATATGTGGAGTTGACTGATACTAATAGGTCGAGGTGTTTAATCACACAAGAAAGACATGTTCACTCAATCTGTTATTTAGTTTTCCATCTGGTGGCGATAGCAAAGTGGTCACACCTGTTCCCATCTCGAACACAGAAGTTAAGCACTTTAGCGGCTACAATAGCTCATTGAGCGAAGATTGCACGTTGCCAGGTAGCAAACAGACCAGTTCAATGAACTGGTCTTTTAGTTAGGAAAAGCCAATGAAAAAACACACCTTAACACTCGAAACAAACAGCCATCAAGAAACCCAAGCACTAGCCTTTAAGCTCGGAAACATCCTAGACAAAGGTGTTTTAATCACGCTCGAAGGCGAACTAGCTGCCGGGAAAACCACCTTCACCCAAGGTCTCGCAAAAGGTCTTGGAGTCAAAGCCATCGTAAACTCACCAACCTTTGTTATTATGAAAGAGTACGAAGGCCGACTTCCCCTCATCCACATCGATGCCTATCGCTTAGAAGGTATCACCCAGGACCTGGGCTTTGAAGACTACCTCGACAATCAACACGTCATCATGATTGAATGGTCAGACTACCTGCCCAGCCTCAACTCCTACGACCGACAACATATCAAAATACAGACCCTGGAAAATGATCGCAGACTCATCACCCTTCATTTTGACAGTGACCTCATCGAGAAATTAAAGGAGCTCCTATGATACGACTCTATCTAGACACTTCCAACCAATTCATTCATATCGGCTTACAAGAGGATAATGTGTGGCTCTCAAAAATCAGTCAAGAAGCCTTCAAACAACAATCAGAGCTAGCAATGCCAATGATTGAAGATTTGTTCAAAAAGTACGATCTCAAAACATCTCAGCTTTCAGAAGTTATTTTAACCATCGGACCCGGATCCTACACCGGCATCAGGATAGCTATGACCATCAGTAAAGTTTTGGGAGCCATTGCCGGTATCCCAATCTATACACTCAACACTCTACATGCCATCGCTGGCACTGAACCCACGATCATGGCCATGATGGATGCCAGAGCCAATAGAGCCTATACTGCTATCTATGACTTAGGAAAAGAAATCCAAGCACCCAATATTACTCTAGTCGAAGAGATCGATTTCGAAAACAAAGTCACCGAAAGAGACGTGGATCTGTTAGAAAACATGTCTAACCTAAAAGACTACTGGACCCTAGTAGAAGATGTCCATTCACTAGAACCCCTTTATTTGAAGGAAAATGATCAATATGGATCTAACAATCAATGATTTAGACAGTATCATGGAACTGGAAGTGAGTCTTTTTGAAAAACCCTACACTCGCGACGATTATGTTTTCTTATTAAGCGATAATCCACACATTATCGCCAAGAAACTAACAGTCAACGAGACCTTAATTGGTTACGGGGTGATACAGTTTCTGTATAACAGCGCCAACCTTCTAACCATCGGCATCAAACAGGATTATCAATCCCAGGGTTATGGAAGAAAGCTACTACTTGAACTCATCGAAGCTATGAAAAAGCGTGAGGTCAATGAGATCTTCTTAGAAGTGAGAGTCAGTAATCAAAGAGCAATAAATCTCTATAAGAGTCTTGGTTTCAAAGAAAACCGCTTAAGAAAAAACTATTACGGAAATGAAGACGGTATCGAAATGATCAGAAAAGAGGTGGAGAATCATGAGTGACCAAGTAATCCTAGCAATTGAATCATCCTGTGATGAGACAGCCGTTGCGATATTGAAAAACGGGAAACAACTACTATCCAATGTGGTCTATTCACAGATCGACACCCATAAGGAATTTGGTGGTGTCATTCCAGAAGTCGCCTCACGGATTCATGTTGAGAAAATCACACTCGTCATCGCCCAGGCTCTCAAAGAAGCCAACCTAACGATGCAAGATATTACAGCCATTGCTGTCACGCAAGGTCCAGGCCTCATTGGTGCCCTCCATGTCGGACTTCAGGCAGCCAAAACGCTGGCCTGGTATTATGAACTACCCTTGATTGGGGTCCACCATATTGCCGGACATATTTATGCCAACGAATTAGTCGAACCCCTCAGTTATCCTCTACTAGCACTAGTCGTCTCGGGAGGACACACTGAACTCGTACTACTGGAAGAAGAAAACCAATACCAAGTCATTGCCCAAACGGGGGATGATGCCATCGGAGAAGCCTATGATAAAGTCGCCAGAGTTCTGGAGGCAGGCTACCCAGGTGGGCCCATCATCGACAAGATGGCCAAATCAGGTAAACCTCACTACCAACTAGCGAAGGTTAAACCGCACACGGAAGACCAGTTCTCCTTTAGCGGCTTGAAATCATCGGTCATCCAGGCGATAGCTCGTGAACAGAAACAAGGACTCGAAATCATTAAAGAAGATATGGCCTTTGCTTTTCAAGAGAGAGCTTTGGAACAGATTCTCAATAAGACCAAGGATGTCATCGAACAAATTGCACCGAAGCATGTGGTAATTGCGGGAGGGGTAGCGGCCAACTCGCGACTCCGGGAATTGATCCATGAGTTATTGGCAAATTACCCAGAAATCAAGCTGACAATTCCACCAATGAAGTATTGCACGGACAACGCGGCAATGATCGCAATGGCTGCCAGCATTAACTTGAAGCATGGAAAGATTTCCACACTAGATATTGGTGCCAAATCAGTGCTCGATTTAGCAAATTTTTAACAAATCAACTTTGTTTGTGATATACTTAACTTAATTGAAATGGAGTGAGTGTATGACTAACAAATTTGAAGTCCCAAAAGCGACCATGAAGCGCTATCCCGTCTATCTAAAAGCACTTAAAAAAATGAAAAATACCGGAGTTGAACGAGTCCTATCCCGTGAACTAGCCGATGTCTGTGATATTCAGGCGACCACGATCCGTAGAGATTTCTCGTTCATTGGCTCCTTAGGTAAACAGGGCTATGGCTATGACATCGATACGCTGATTGAAACCTTTAATCATTTACTAGGCATGAACTATGAAGAGAAAATCATCCTAGTGGGCATTGGCAATCTAGGGAAAGCCTTACTAAACTACAACCGCTGGGATTTAGGCGTCGGTGAAATTGTCTGCGGGTTTGATGTCGATCGCTCAAAAGTAGGCAAAGAAAACGGAGTCCCTATCCATCATATTAGTGACCTAGCTAAATACATGCCAAAGGATTGCCGTGTCGCTATCTTAACGATTTCGGAAGATATCCAGGAAACCGTCGATCTATTGATTGAAAATGGCATCAAAGGCGTGATAGACTTTTCCCATGAGCATGTCCAAATGCCTAAGGGAGCCATCCTGAAACAAGTGGATGTAATCTCGGCGATTCAGGAGCTCATCTTCCAAGCGAACAATCTATAAAAACACAACAGGAGAGAACCATGTACTCATTTATGACCATAAGAGAATTATACGAATTAGCGATAGACCAGCTACCCATGGAAATGGATGGTATCCATCAGATAGAACTTCAAGGATGGATAAGAACCAACCGTGCCTCTAAAAATGTCGGTTTCATTGAACTCAATGATGGAACCTATTTTAAGAATGCCCAGCTTGTTTATCCAAGTGAACTCGAGAATTTCGAAGATGTCAAAAAACTCCTCGTAGGCAGCGCCATCAGTATTCAGGGTAAGTTTGTCTTAACGCCCGATATGAAGCAACCTTTCGAGGTTCAAGTCGATAAAGTAACACTTGAAGGAAGTGCCGATAACAGCTATCCACTCCAAAAGAAAAGACACTCCTTTGAATATCTAAGAGAAATCTCTCACTTGAGAATGCGCACCAATACCTTGAGTGCCGTCTTCAGAGTCCGTTCCGTCTTATCCATGGCCATTCATGAGTTCTTCCAAAACCAAGGTTTTGTCTACGTCCATACTCCTATCATCACTGGAAATGACGCTGAAGGAGCAGGAGAAGTCTTCACTGTCACAACTCGTGACGATGACAAGTACGATCAAGACTTCTTTGGTAGACATGCTAGTTTGACCGTCTCCGGACAGCTACATGCCGAGGCATTCGCACTAGCCTTCAGAGATGTTTATACCTTCGGACCCACATTTAGGGCTGAGAACTCAAACACCTCACGCCATGCTTCGGAATTCTGGATGATTGAACCAGAAATCGCCTTCGCAGATCTTGGGGATGTCATGAACCTGATCGAAGATATGTTGAAATATTGTATCCAATACGTTTTAGACAATGCTCCTGCGGAGATGGAATTCTTCAATGAGCGCATCGATACGACCCTACTCGCAAAACTGACTGGTCTTCTGGACACAGAGTTCAAACGCATGAGCTATACTGAAGCGATCGAACATCTGGCACAGGCTACTACCGAATTTGAGTATCCAGTTGAGTGGGGCAGTGACTTACAAACCGAGCACGAACGCTACTTAAGCGAACAAATCGTCGGTGGTCCCGTCTTTATTACGGACTACCCCGAAGAAATTAAAGCCTTCTATATGCGAATGAACGACGATGGTAAAACCGTCGCCGCCTGTGACCTATTAGTTCCCCAAGTGGGTGAGCTGGTCGGAGGTTCACAGCGTGAAGAAAGACTAGACTACCT
>JAAZEC010000041.1 GCA_012512495.1 Erysipelothrix sp. | reverse complement strand
GACAATGTGGGTATCATTGGTCGTTTGGCCGTCTTACCCGAATATAGGGCAAAGGGTCATGGTAAACGCCTACTTCAGAAAATGGAAGAACTCTTATTGTCGTATAATGTGAAGAAAATGAGACTGAGTGCACAGAGTCAAGCGGTGCCATTCTATGAATCGCAGGGTTATGTGAAGGTCGGTGAACCCGTCTATGATGAGCATGTCATTCATCAAATGATGGAGAAAGAAGTTAAGGAGAAGGATCGCCATGAATAAAATTGAGAATGAACTAGTTGAGGGCCTGAAGAAAGTCATGCGTGACATCAGCGATGAAATGCTGGACGAATCCATGGTCATGGTGGAGATTCCTCGAGATAGTTCAATGGGGGATTATAGCTCAAATATCGCCATGCGCCTGACGAAGGCGTTGAAAATGAAACCGCAGGATGTTGCGCAGTTGTTCGTAGAGAAACTGCCAGCCTATTGCCCATCCTTGGAGTCCGTTGAAGTAGCGGGACCTGGTTTTCTTAACTTTTGGATCAAATCGGACCAGCTCGCTGGAATCATTAAAACAATCCTGGACAAGGGTGAGGACTATGGGAAGAATGATAGTGGCCAACAGGAGAGGGTTCTAGTTGAATGGATCTCGGTTAATCCGACCGGACCACTACATATTGGACATGCCCGTTCGGCAGCCTGGGGTGATGTGGTTTGTCGCCTGATGGAAGCCAGCGGTTATGATGTCTTGAGGGAGTACTATATCAATGATGCGGGCAACCAGATTGATAATCTGGCACTCTCCCTAATCGCAAGGTATAAAGAACAATTAGGGTTGCCCTTTGAGTTACCAGAGGATGGTTATCATGGGGAAGATGTGAGCCATATTGCTGCGAAGCTTCGTGAAGACTTTGGGGATGACTTACTTGAGCGCGAAGATGTCCTGGCTTTCTTTAAGGAAAAGGGCATCCAGTATGAAATGGATAGAATTTATGAGGACTTACAGTATTTCAGAGTCGAGATGGATTCCTGGCAATCGGAGCAGGATCTCTATGATGAAGGTAAAGTGGAACAAGTCATTTCTTTAATGAAAGAAAAAGATCTGACCTACATGGAGGATAATGCCCTGTGGTTTAGGTCGTCACTCTTTGGTGATGATAAGGATCGGGTCCTCATTAAAGCCGATGGTCTTTACACGTATTTAACACCGGATATCGCGAATCACTTACACAAACTCGAACGTGGTTATTCCCGAATGGTAAACTTCTGGGGAGCGGACCACCATGGTTACATTCCACGGATGAAGGCAGCGTTGGAGGCCCTTGGTCACAAGGATGTCCTAGATGTTGATATTGTCCAGATGGTACGGATGGTCGAAGATGGTAAGGAAGTCAAAATGAGTAAGCGGACGGGTAATGCTATTACGTTACGCGACTTGTGTGATGATATCGGGGTCGATGCGGTCCGTTACAACATGGTGACTAGAGCCCTTGAGACACACTTTGACTTTGACCTTGGTGTTGCCCGTAAGCAATCCAATGATAACCCAGTCTATTATGCCCAGTATGCTTATGCGCGGATGAATTCCATCTTCAACAAAGTAGCAGGTTTCACTGAGCAAGAAGAGTACACCTTGTTGGTGGATGAGCGTGAAGTAGACCTCATGAAGCACTTGGGTACATTTACCGAACTGGTGTCTGATTCCGCGAGGACCCGTCAACCTAATAAAGTGACGAACTACATTCAGAAACTTGCCCAGTACTTCCATAGCTTCTATGGGGCATTGAAGGTAAATGATCCTGAGCATCCACAGCTTAGCAATGAGCGCTTGGCACTAGTGAGAGCGACACAGATTACACTCAAGAATGCCTTGACACTGATTGGTGTCAGCAGTCCCGAGTCCATGTAATTAACAGAGCTAAACAGTAAATCGTTTAGCTTTTTTTCTTGAATGCCTTCATTGGCTTGACAAGATTACGCTAGAAGTTATAATAACTATGCTGGCACTTAGGAAGCTAGAGTGCTAAGGAGGTAATTATGGCAAGACTAAAACAATTTAAATCTGAATCAAAACGGTTACTAGATCTAATGATTAATTCGATATACACTAATCAGGAGATCTTTTTAAGGGAACTCATCTCGAATGCATCCGATGCGATTGATAAGCTTTTTGTACAGTCACTAGACAATGATTCGATCTCGTTCAACAAAGACGATTTGAAAATTGAAATCAAGGTGAACAAAGAACTTCGAATGATCACCATCAAAGATAATGGTATCGGTATGAGTAAGGAAAGCCTTGAGGAAAACCTAGGAACAATCGCTTACTCCGGTTCTAAGGCCTTCAAAGAAGCACTAGAGAGTGATGTCAGTGATGTGGACATCATTGGGCAATTCGGTGTTGGCTTCTATTCCAGTTTCATGGTGGCGAAAGAAGTCCGCGTGCTCTCCAAAGCCTCTGAATCTGATGATGCCTACGTCTTCATCAGCAATGGGGTGGATGGCTATCAAATCAATAAAGTAGAGAAAAGTGATAGGGGTAGTGAGGTTGTTCTCTTCTTGAAGGATTCCACTGAGGACAATGACTACGATCAGTTCTTGGAAAGTTATTTAATCAAATCACTCGTCAAGAAGTATAGTGACTATGTTCGTTATCCTATCGTGATGGTCAATGAAGAGGGCGAAGAGGAGACTCTCAACTCTCAGATACCACTTTGGAAGCGTAGCAAGCAAGATATCACAGACGAAGAGTACAATCAGTTTTATAAGGAAAAATTCAACGACTTTGAAGATCCACTCAAGGTCATTCACATGAGTGTCGAAGGTATGATTTCCTTCAATGCGCTCTTGTACATTCCTAAGAAAGTGCCGTTCAATTTCTACTCCTCAGAACATGAAAAGGGCCTACAACTTTATTCACGCTCGATTCTGATAGAGGATAAAAATAAAGATTTAATTCCTGATCATTTCCGTTTCGTTCGCGGAGTCGTCGACAGTGCGGATCTGTCCCTGAACATCTCCCGTGAAGTGTTACAGAATAATCACCAGTTGAAGAAGATTGCCTCAAGGATCGAGAAGAAAATTAAGTCCGAACTTGAGAACATGTTAGCCAATGAAAGAGAAGTCTACGAAGAGTTCTTTGATAACTTTGGAATGGACTTGAAGTTTGGTATCTATAATGGCTTTGGTGTGAACAAGGATCTATTACAAGACTTGATCATGTTCAAGTCCTCTCATGAAGACAAGTACACTACTTTGGCTGAATACGTTGAGCGTAAGAAGGAAGACCAGAAGGAAATCTATTATGTCTCGGCCGATTCCATCTTGAAGGCTCGTCAATTGCCACAGAGCGAACTTGTCATTGATAAGGGCTATGAACTATTGTTTCTAACTCACGAGGTTGATGAATTTGCCTTGAAGATGTTGGGAAGTTACAACGATCTAACCTTTAAGTCGATTAACCAAGGAAGTCTCGACTTGGATAGCAGTGAAGAAAAAGAGAAGTTGGAAACACTGGCTACTGAGAACAAGAGTCTTCTAGAGAAGATTCAAGACAACCTGAAGGATAAGGTGGATTCAGTCCGCTTGAGTTCCCGCTTGAAGTCTCACCCGGTCTGTATTGTTTCGGGCGAAGGTATCAGTTTCGAAATGGAGAAGGTGGTTAACCAATCACCGGATGAGAACCAGCACGTCAAAGCAGAGCGTATTCTGGAGATCAATCCTGATCATCCAATCTTGAGTGCTTTACAGAATACAGAGGATGAACAAACGTTGAGTGACTATTCACAACTGCTCTATGATCAAGCGTTACTCATTGAGGGATTACCGATTGAAAATCCGAGTGAGTTCTCATTGAAAATTGCGAACCTGATGGTTAAAGCATCCCAGGTTAAACAAGACTAACATTCTTTGATTTTATGCCCAGCTTAGCGTATGATTTGTTTGGGTGATCTTATGAAAATTGTGTACGATTCATTGACTGGTAAAACGAAACATTTCGCTAGTCAATTAGGGTTTCCTGTCATTGATATTCAAGATTGCTTGGATTCAAATGTCCAGGGACCCCTTTTCTTAGTGACACGCAATGCGGGCTATGGTGAAGTACCAGAATCCACCCTGACTTTCATGCGGAAACATTACCGGAAGGTCATTGGGATTGCCGTCTCCAGCAATCGTAACTGGGGACACTATTACGGGGCTGCGGGTGATACCCTGCAGAGAATTTATAAAATACGATTAGTCGTTAAGTTCGATGGGCAGGGAACAGAAAGCGATGTTGAAATAACTAGAAACTTCATTTCAAAGCACTCTTAATCTATCGTTTTTGTCACATTACACACAAGAGATGAAACAGAGTGTATAATAGATTCGATAAGCGAGGTTATGTTATGTCCATGAGACAAATGCTGAATGAATTCGTAAAGAGTATAGACCAATCAGATATCGGTTCGAACGAACTTTTCAATATGGAAATGGTGGTTGGCAAACAGAACCTGTTTGTGTACACTTCACATCTCAATGCTCAGCAGCTGGACATGATTCTGGAGCACCTTGCCTCTGGCATTGACGTAACGCTCGTCACCACGAAACACGTTGACGAATCAT
>JAAZEC010000262.1 GCA_012512495.1 Erysipelothrix sp. | reverse complement strand
GGCATTGCCATCAAGTGCACACAGCCTATAATTGGTTTGTCTGTCTTAAAAATCTCGCGATGTTTTTCTAATAAAGTCATGTTTTCCTCTTTCTAATTCTAAAGAATGCCTAATAAACTAAGAAACGTTGCCGCAGCGAAGATAAGAATAATAATTGTGTTGGTTTTTAATCCCTTTTTAAGCGTCCAATATACCGAGAAGAACGCGACGATATTCAGGAATTTAGGTAAGATTGAATCCAGCATCGGCTGAATTTCAGTAACAACTTCTCCAATTTGGAAAGAGAGTGGCGTTACAATGTTCAAGTTACTAGCAACTAAAGCACCTAGTACCATCATCCCTACAGCACCCAAGGATTGAGTGACTGTCTTGACGCGGCTCCCTTGAAGAAGTTGAACTACCGAGTTCTTACCGAGTTTATAACCAGTGTTGAACATCAAGCGTGACACAATCAAAGCGTAAGCACTGAAGGCTAGCACGAAGATAATGACACCAATTGGATTACCTTGTAGAGCAAAGTCTACAGCAATGGCCAAGAGAATGACTTTTACTAAAGCTTGAGTGACGGAGTCACCAATCCCTGCCATAGGTCCCATTAAGGCTGTCTTTAGACCGCTGATCCCATCGACATCCACATCTTCACCGTTTGCTTTACTCTCTTCAAGTGAAGCAGTAATACCAGCGATGATGGAACCCCAGGTGTTTTCTGTGTTATAGAATGACAAGTGACGAGTTAAACCATCGGCTAATGCCTCTTTGTCATCGCTATAGAGTTCTTGGAAGACATGACTCATCGAGTGAGTAAAGCCTAGACCCATCATTCTTTCATAGTTGTAACAGATTTGACCGAAGCAGATCCATGAAAACCAAGTCTTAGTCAATGTTGTTTTACTAAGTGTTTTTTTAACTGTGTTACTCATGTTATTGTTCCACCTTTCTTGACGTATAGACCCAGTGTAGAAGTCCTAGTGAGACACCAATCAATGAGATTGCCATCATATTGAGACCTAAGTATGCTGCTAGAGTGAAGCCAATAATAAGGAATGGAATAAGTTCTTTGGTAAACATTTGTTGAAATAGTAATGCAAGACCTAAGGCAGGCAAGAGCTTACCAGCTGTAATAAGTGCATTGGTCACCTGAACTGGTACTGCAGCGAGGAAGCCTTCTAGTGCTCCTACACCGTAATAAACAGCTAAGAATGAAGGTACTGCTAGCAATAAGAATGGAATAATTTGAGAAGCTACCACGTTCATAAGACGGATGCCTCTTACATTTCCTTCTGCTGCATATTGATCTGCTTTGTGTACCCAAATAGCGTTGAGTGACATTTTAGCATTTTGAGCAATCATGCCCAGTGTTCCAAGTGGAACCGCAATCGTAAGCCCCATTTCTGGAGGTTGGTTAGCAAGCATGGTCATGGCAACCCCAAGATATCCTGCGACGGATAAATCATTAGGTACCGCTCCCCCTACTGCGACCAGTCCCATGTAGACCATCATGATGTTGGCACCAACGGCTAAACCGTAGGGTAGATCACCAAGTAAAAGTCCGTAGACAAATCCGGCGACGATTGGAGCACCAAAGTGCAACGACCATCTTAACCACATTGGGCAAGCTGCTGACACAAACCATGTCAAGAGACCGACCAATAGTGCTGTGAAAAATAAATCCATGTTACATTCCCCTTTCTGTACTAAAGTACATTTTGTACATTGATTTTAGGTTCTGAATAAAGCATTTGAAGGTAGACCTCACAACCTGCTTCTATAATGTTCTCAATGGTCTTGATTTCTTCCTTTGATACGCTAACATTCTTCGAAATACTCTTTCGAGAAGGTCCAGCCCCTAAATTCCCTAAGTTTAAGTGCGCCAGTGGGTATCCTGCTTCGATAAGCTCTAATGGATACTGGACTGACTTGAATAAGAGAAGAATATTCTCTTTAGTATTCTCTCTTAACTTCTCTGCCGCTTGTTCGACTTTCAATACCTCGAAACTTAATCCCGAGGGTGCTGACAAAGTTAAGACCTGATAGATAAATGGATCATTGGCAATGTTGTCGTCAATGATATAAATAACATCAACCTTCAACTGCTTAGTCCACGAAGTAATAATTTGACCATGAACGAGTCTTTCATCAACTCTTGCTAGTACTACCGGCATGTAAATCCTCCTTTACAATCTTTTTAATTCCCTCAATACCTGTTACTTGGGCTATTGAGACGGCATCTTCAAACTCTAGGTTCTCACGCTGTAAAAGAACCTCAATAATCATTGGTAAATTCATACCCGTCACGATGGCTGCTCTGTGTTCAAACTCATTCAACACTGATGAAGCACTCATGAGTGGGCTTCCCCCTAATAAATCCGCGAAAATGATGACATGGTTGTCAACGGTCTTGATATATTCCACGATTTCCTGTTTATAGTCCTCGATGTTTTGAGCTGACTGTAAACCAAACGTCTTAACATTTCCTACATCGCCAGCAATCATGTGAATAGTATTCAATAATTCCTGCGCAAGATTTCCATGAGAGACTAAGATACATTCAAACATTCTATCCCCTCCTGTCTGTGGCTGTGTTTAATTTACGCTCTTATGAAAACGCTGTCAAAGAGTTCAAGACATTTACACGCTAAAATTGTGTATCTTTCACATATTCAAGAAATCTGTCAATTGCTACGCCTTTTACGCAATTAAACTACACTTAAGTATGAAAAAGTACACTCTAAAAGAAAAAAGTCCTCAAGTGAGAGTTAGTGTGTTAAGATATCATTATGTAAAGATACACTTTTGTGAGGGTAACAATGAAACAGATAGAACAAATATATCAATACGTTATGGAAAAGAATCAAAGTCAACTACAAGTTGAGAGTTCGATTGAAATTGGAAGTCACGCTTTAGAAATTGCGATTGATTTGGGACTCAACCGTGCTAACGTCTCTAAAGAACTTAACAAACTCTGGCGCGAGGGAAGACTCTTCAAAATCGATGGTAGGCCCACCTACTTTGTTGCCTACGAAGCACTCACCACCCTTTATCCTGAGTTGTTTTTCTCAAGTTATTATGCAGGACAGGCAGACTTCCAACAAACACTCCAAGCAAGTGAGCAGGAAGCGATACCACAAAAAAGCCAGCTATCGCTGAGTGAGAATCAGAAACAATTATATGTTGCTTTGAGCTATCCTATCCCAGGTTTTCCGCCTTTAGTTCAATTCGAAAAAGGGATTAATAATTTCCAATACGTCCATGATGTCTTCAATGTCTTAAAGGAAAACGAATTGCTCAATAAGCGTTTCTCATTCAAATATATCGACTGTAGTAACCCTACCAGTTTGGATTTTACTAACTTCTTTGAGAACGCACTTGATTTCCAATCAAGTAAAGCGTCGATGTTTACTTTCTATTTCATCAATCACTGTCACCTACTAGATTCTACACAGCTTGTGAAGCTAAACCGCTTTTTTACCAATCTGCGCTGGTTGACTACGCCCCATGAAAATAAGTATGTTTTAGGTTTACCAACCTCTGCCGATCCTTCCATTATTAGTGTTTTTAGCACCGTCATTACAACTCCAGCGTTTCATGAGTTGTCGATGCTGGATCGGCTCAACTATATTATAGAGACTTTCAAAGTAAATGCTAAGAAACTTCAAATGAATATTCGGATTCAAAGGGAACTGTTCAAAGCCTTTTGTTTCAACGAGGTCGAAGCCGATTATCAGGTCATTGAAAACGACATCACCACCGCCTTAATCAAGTCATATTTCAGGGCGCAAAAAGAAGGAAGGAAGTCCTGTGTTCTCTTGTGGTCCGACTTTTCCTTCCCCCTCATCCACGAAAGCCTACCCAAGCACACCTCTCTCAACATCATTGATTCCTACTTCGACGACTCGATTCAATTTGACTTCAGTGGGACTTCTAAGATCGATTATATTTACAACCAGCCTATTGTCAATGAGCTCAATACTATGATTCTGAAGACGGACTTCGGATCCAAAACAGCCATACAAGAAATGATTAGCCGCTATTCCTCGCGAATCAAAGCAGCACTCAAACACGAACTACAGGCTCTGACTATCCATTCGGGTTACTCGAAGTTTAATACCAACAAAATCCACGGCAAAGAATCCGAGATCGGTCTAGACTTCTTAGTTACCCAATTGAATACACTTCAGTTGAATAACTTCAATCCCGACTATGCGGAGTATATTCAGGAAACATATCAGAAATCCTTCACACTACAACAAAGTGCCAAGACTGGGCTTTTGTTAATCATCGATAGTCGTCATAACGTCGACACCTATCAAAGACTTCTTGAACCACATGATATCCAGAGCACCATCTTATCACTGAAAGTTCCCATCACTATCAATGCTCTTAGCGATGTGCTCAACAGCTTTGACAATAATGCTGACATAGTGATTGTCACCGATATCACTATTTACCAGAATGCCCAATCCTTACTACAAGGAGTAACCAAGCGGAATGTCCTCAGCTATTACCCACTTTCATTACCTCTGGTTGAGGATCTTATCAACAAGATTGAAAAGAATATCCCTTTGGAAGAGCTTCGCAAGGAGACCCGAGGTTATAACATCTCGGCACCCACTTCAAACACCTTGGTGGAAAACGAAGAGAATGAGTTTCTGACTTCCCTTAGGGATAAATTTCTCAAGCAACAACTGACCTTCCTTGATGCTTCGAAAACTTTGAGAGTGCTTTATCCCGTACTAACCAACATCCTGAGTACCCTTAAGCTCTCTCATACCAAGCAGTTTGTGGTGAAGTTCATTGTGCATACTTCCTTTGTGATTGAGCGTTGTATCAAAAAAGAGTATCTTGAATACCCTGATTTGAACAACTATTTAAAAGAGAATTCTGAAATGCTCTCTTATATTGAAAAAGAATTCATTAAGGTGGAAGAGATCTTCGGTATTAAAATACCGCTCTCCGAACTTGCTTATATCTCTGATATCTTCTTACAGAACTAGCTATAATAGTGTTCGAAATAACCAAGTACACGAGGATCAACCTGTTGTGAATAAATCTTCTGTGATGTCGCGATTAGTCTCTTGGAGGTCGTTTTCATCAAGAAATAAATGATAATGAAGAAAGCTAGAACACTGCTAATGACAGCCACGATCAGCTGGGCTTTAATAACTTCAATAAAAAACACGTACCAGAGAAAAGACACCACTAAGGAAAAAGCGATTTGTAAGCCGGCTTGTTTACCCATGCGAGCTTTCAGTAGATTCTCAGCCTGATCTCTCATTTCAGATAGCACACTCTCGTCCTCAAGGTTACCCTTAATACGAGACTTCTTCAGTGTCTTAACCGCAGATAAATTGATTGCGATATACTCCATTGCCAATTTACTCTTCAATGCTTGATAATGATTGAATACTTGCTTTGTTTGTTGGACAAAGGCATCGATTTGAATGGATTTCTCTCTTGATTCTAAAATCTCAATAACGTCCATGATTTACCCCCTTGCCAACAATAGTAACACCTAGAATCTCTTTATACAATTGTTAATCGTACTGTTGGAGTGTTTCCTTCAGGAGTTCCTTCATGGAATCTCGAAGGGACACTGGGGCTACGATTCGGGC
>JAAZEC010000261.1 GCA_012512495.1 Erysipelothrix sp. | reverse complement strand
GTGGTCGCCATAACCATCGTTGGCATTATTCTGTTTGTGATTCTGTTGTTACTGACTCTCTCATTCGTTCGTAAAATTCGCTTAAAGAAATCACGCTATAAAACCAAACGAAAATATTACAACCGTAAGAAATGGAGACTCTAATGATAAAGACACTGATATTTGATATGGGTAATGTGATTGTTGATTTTCGACCCCAGAAAATCTATGAAGAGGCCACCGGTTCTGTCGAGGACGGTCAGATTCTATTTGAGCTCTTCATGAACTCAGGTATTTGGCACGAACTTGATCGGGGCGTCCCTCTCAATCAGGTCATTGCTTGGACCCAACAGAAGGCACCCCAGTACTTACATGAGGCCATCGAGTACGTGGTCCATCACTGGCACGAGGATCTGATCCTCAACGAGGCCATGTCCAACTACCTGCTTGAACTCATACCCCATTACAACACCTACCTCTTAAGCAATGTCTCCTCACAATTCCATGACTTCAGACACCGCTTCGAGATACTAGACTCCTTCGATGGTCTCTATATCTCGGCCGATCGAAAACTCCTTAAACCCGATCAAGCCATTTACCTCGATTTCCTAGAACAGTACCAGCTAGATCCCACGGAGTGTTACTTCATTGATGATAAGGAAGAGAACATTCTGGGAGCTAGTGAAGTCGGCATCCAGGGACATGTCTATGATGGGGATCTGGATAAATTGAAAAAGGCGATTGTCGAACTTTCACAATAAAAAAAAGCAACTCTACTCCACTTCGTGGTAGAATTGCTTCAGGTAATCAATCATAAATTGGTGTCTCTCTTCAGCCATTGTTTTGCCTTTAGGGGTCACCATCAAATCTTTGAGTTTCAATAATTTATCATAGAAGTGAAACAGTGACGGCCGATTATTTCGGTAGTCACTTTTCTTTTCGAGCGGTTCATAATCCAACTCTGGATCATAGAGGACTCTGCCCTTAGAACCACCATAAGCGAACGCTCTCGCAATCCCAATGGCTCCCATCGCATCCAGACGATCCGCATCTTGGACGATGAGACCAATTGAACTCAATGGTTTAGTCTCGAAACCTCCCTTGAAGCCAAAGTTACGAAGATCAGTAAGTAGCTCAGGATAGGGTTCAATACTAAACTTAGTCATGAGTTGTTGGAAATCGCTATCCATATCACCAACGTAGAGCTTCTCGTCGAAATAATCATGTAGCAAGGCACAAAGGATTACTTCAGCTTCGTCCTCATGTTCCTCGCTGTTGATGATTAGGGCGTTCTTGATGACCCGCTGGACATGATGAAAATCATGTCCACTGGCATCATTTTGAAACTTTTCTTTAATGTAACTGTTTAGTTCATCAAACAAGGTCGATTTCTTTCTTAATGAGCTCAATAACTTCTTCTTCCGTAGCTTGAGTCAAGCATTGATTTGCAAGCTTCTGCATCGCTTCATAAGACAGTTCATTGACTAGCTTACGAGCAGGAAGGATCGAAGTCGCTGACATGGAGAACTCATCAAGACCAAGTCCTAGAAGGACAGGTACAGCCATGGTTTCTCCGGCCATTTCTCCACACATGCCAACCCACTTACCATGTTTATGGGCACCATCAATCGTCATCTTAATAAGATTCAAGATGGATGGGTTATAAGGTTGGTACAGGTAGGAAACGTTTTGATTCATACGGTCGGCAGCCATTGTGTATTGAATTAGGTCATTGGTCCCAATAGAGAAGAAATCAACTTCCTTCGCAATTCTCTCAGCTAGTACCGCTGTGGCTGGTATTTCAACCATGATACCTAATTCGATCGAATCAGAGACCTGATGGCCTTCATTGAGCAGGTTAGCTTTCTCTTCATCAAAGAGTGCCTTAGCCTGTCTAAATTCCTGAATAGTAGCAACCATCGGGAACATCACAGCAAGCGTACCATAAGCAGAAGCTCTCAAGAGTGCTCTCAACTGAACCCTGAAGATATCAGGACGGTCTAAACATAGTCTAATCGCGCGATAGCCAAGGAATGGGTTGAGTTCATGTGGGAACTTCAAGTAAGAGAGTTCCTTATCCCCACCAATGTCCAAGGTTCTAATAACGACACGCTTGTCGCCCATTTTCTCCAAGACGGCTTTATAAGCTACGAACTGATCTTCTTCGGAAGGAAGCTGTGTGGCATTCATGTAAAGGAACTCTGTCCGATACAGACCAACACCTTCACCACCGTTTTCTAAGACAGCATCGACATCTTCTGGTGTACCGATGTTACCGGCTAGTTCGACGTGACGTCCATCAACAGTGATTGATGGCTTATCAACGAGCACCTTCAAGGATTCACGATAGTCCGCATAGTCCTTACGCTTAGTTTCAAACTCATTCAAGAGTGTTTCATCAGGTTGTAAGTAGACATGCCCTTCTAAAGCATCCAGGATGATGGTATCCCCTGTTTTGACCTCAGGTAGGATTGAACCGATTCCCACAACGGCTGGGATCTCTAAAGAACGAGCCATAATAGCTGAGTGTGAGGTTCTACCACCGATTTCGGTAATGAAGCCTTTGACAAACTGTTTGTTCAACTGTGCAGTGTCCGAAGGAGTCAAATCATTGGCAACGATAATGACTTCCTCGTTAATCAATGTTAGGTTAGGAATGGATACTCCCAAGGTATGTGCCTTTAGGCGATAGGCAACGTCACGAATGTCGGCTGCCCTTTCACGGAAATATTCATCTTCCATGGCATCAAACATGCCGGCAAACATTTCAGAAACGCTTTGAACAGCTAAGGCCGCAAGCGATTGGTTGTCTCTAATCGATTGAGTGATTTGTTCGATAAACTCAGGGTCTTCCGCGACCGCAATGTGCGCATCGAAAATTGCTATCTCTTCTTCCGATAGCCTGCCTATTGATTGTTGTTTAATCGTTCTGATGTCTGCCTTCGTGGCTTCTAGAGCCGAGTCTAGGTTCGCTAGTTCTACCTCAACATTGGCAGTGACGGGTGTCACTTCAAGTGAAGGTTTCTCCAACTTGTAAACCTTTGAAATTGCTATACCTGCTGATGCTGCTATACCTTGTTTCATAATTTCCTCCAAATTTCTTACAGAGAAATTATAACATTCTTTGTACTGTTAAACAATTTAAGAATAAGTCTATAGCTCTTGCTCTCGTGCGATAATAATTGGAACGAGAGTAATACTCGCGCCACCAGTCAGGGTCACACTTGAGTGCGAAGTCCTTAAGTAAAAAGGACCTTAGATGGGCTGGCATTAGATCAAGCGTATTATTGATAGCGATACGATATTCGTGTCTATGATTACGCATCTGGTAAAGAAACAAGATTGGCATGATCACTTGTGCCTTTTGTTTTGTTGACATATTGCACCTCCTCTATATCAATATGCTTCAATTCAAACATATCCTATAAAAAAAAGATAGTTTTTTCAAACTATCTTAAGAATAATAAGTAAATAATCAGATAAAGTGCACCCATAAACAGGATTAAGACTGGTACAAAGGTCAGTAATCCGGCAAGAATCATTGCTCGAATGTCTTCCTTCTCTAACTCGATAGGTTCAACATCCTCTTCTTGCGTCGGATCTTTAGGATCTTCTTCGAGCTGCCTATTAAATGACATCGTCGAACTTGAATTCAGGATCGTCCATCAAGTGACAAGCAACAAAGTGACCAGGGCTTACTTCTTGTAAAGCCGGTTCATAGTTGAAGCAGCGTTCGTGCGCATACTTACATCTTGTATTGAAACGGCAGCCTTCTGGTGGATGTACTGCCGAAGGAACGTCCCCTTCAAGGATTTGTAACTCTTGAGCACCAACATCGGTACGTGGAATAGCCTGTAGCAAGGCACGTGTATATGGGTGTTTCGCATCACTGAAGATCGTATCGGAATCAGCTAACTCAACGATATTACCTAAGTACATGACACCAATCCGGTCGGAAATATATTTAACGACGGACAAGTCATGGGTAATGAATAGGTAGGTCAATTTGAACTGTTCCTTCAAATCTTGTAGTAAGTTAATAATCTGTGATTGGATTGAAACGTCTAGTGCGGAAACGGCTTCGTCACAAACAATGAACTTTGGACGAAGGGCAAGAGCTCTAGCAATCCCGATTCTTTGACGTTGTCCACCCGAGAATTGGTGTGGGTAACGGTGGATAAAGTAAGGAGCTAGTCCACACTCTTCCATAATATCTTGAATGTATTGGTTGTACTCGTTGGAATACTGGTTCTTAAACTTACCATGAGCTACCAGGCCTTCACCAATGATTTGTCCAACTGTTAAACGCGGATCAAGTGATGAGTAAGGGTCTTGGAAGATGATTTGTACGTCAGCACGAAGGCGACGCATTTCTTCATACTCTAGTTTCGACAAGTCGATTCCGTTATCACGTTGTGATTCGTACTCTTCAAAACCTTCGTTAGAACGACATTGTTCACGAACTACTTCTGTTTCGGCTTGTGCCTTCGCAAGCTCAGCTTCCTTTGTGGAAATAGTTTGTTCAATAGCCGCAATCTCAGAGTCTACTTTCTGTAAAGACTGAGGTTTTAAAGCAATCTTCGGATTGGTTTTCTTTGTTTCAAGAGCATCAATCTTTCTGTTAGCTTCGGCGATTTCAACTTGAATCTTATATTCCGCATTGAGCAGTTTAGAGACTTCTTGTAGATCACTGTGAGTTAAGAGGCCACCGACAATCCGAGGTAGATTCAGATATTTATTCTCCAAATCACGGCTTGTTAGCATGATCTTTTCTTCCAAAGCATGGAGCTTCGTAGCATCAGTAGTTTCTTCAAACTCTGCCTTAAGCTCTGCTAGTTTATCGCGATCCGCCTTGAACTTAGGGAAGTCAGCTTTGATATTGTTGACGACCTTCTGAACGTATTTTGGAGCGATTTCAGCCATGGTATTTCCGTAGTAAAGAGTTGAACCAGAGGTTTGATCATACAGTTGAATCAAGGTACGGCCAAAAGTTGATTTACCGGATCCGGACTCACCAACGAGACCAAAGGTTTCACCCCTATGAATGTCGAGTGTAATACTTTCATTCGCGTGAACATACAGTTGCTCCTTTTGGAAGACTGATTTCTTCTTCAAGGGGAAGTACTTTCTTAAGTTCTTAACTGAAAATAGAACACTTTTTTCGTTATTGATTAATTCTGTCTTCGACATTGGATCGTACTCCTTTCTCTGGATAGAAACAGCGAACTTGTTGGTTCTCACTGATAGTTTCTAATTCTGGCATCGTTGTGACACATTTTTCAGTGGCATATTTGCATCGAGGAGCAAAGCGACAGCCTTCAGGTAAATCGAAAGGATGTGGAACTGAGCCAGGAATGGCCTCAAGACGTTCGCCTCTCACTGAGGAGAGAGCTGGAATTGAAGACAACAATCCTTCGGTATATGGATGGGAGTACTTGCTTTCGCCACCAAAGATATGACCAACAGGGGCTTTTTCAACAACTTGTCCACAGTACATAACCGCTACATCATCCGCCATTTGGTTAATAACACCAAGGTCGTGGGTAATGAACAGAATTGAGGTGCCTGTTTTATCTTTAAGCTCATTCATGAGTTTAAGAATTTGTGCTTGAATCGTAACGTCCAACGCGGTGGTTGGTTCGTCAGCAATAAGTAGTTTAGGTTCACAGGCTAAGGCCATCGCAATCATGACCCGTTGACTCATACCACCTGAAAGTTGGAATGGATACTGATGTACCACTTCTTCAGGGTTAGGAATCTTAACCATTGCTAAGAGTTCGATAGCTCGCTTGTTGGCTTGTTTCTTCGACATCTTTTGGTGAAGAATAAGGACTTCGGTTAATTGACGTTCCACCGTAAAGACCGGGTTTAAGGACGTCATAGGTTCTTGGAAGATCATGGAGATATCGTTACCACGAACTTTTCTCATTTTCGCATCGGAATACTCAGAGATGAGATTTCCATTGAACCAAACTTCACCTTCATGAATGCGTTGGTTTTTTTCGAACAATTTCAGAATGGACATCGCTGTCTGGCTCTTACCAGAACCTGACTCACCAACGACGCCGAGGGTTTTTCCTTCTTCCACAGAAAGAGACACGCCATCGACCGCTTTAATTAAGCCTCGTCTGGTGGTGAAATATGTATGTAGATTTTTAATATCAAGTAGTGCCATACATCTTACCTCTATTTCTCATTCGCCTTGGGGTCAAGGGCATCTCGGATACCATCTCCCACAAGGTTTACTGTTAGTGCCGCAATGAATACTGCCAAGGCTGGGAAGACCCAACGCCACCAGTAGCTCTCCATTACAGTGGTTGATTGTGCACCAGTCAACATATTACCCCAGGAGGAGTACGGAGCTACAACCCCGAATCCTAGGAAGGATAGACCAGCTTCTGTTAAGAGGTTACTTGCGTAACCGAGTGTCATTTGAACAATGACGATATTGATAACGTTAGGAAGGATATGTCTCATAATGATATTTCCTTCTTTGATACCTAAGGCTTTTGCTGCTAGAACGAAGTCTTTTTCACGCTCTGACAGGATCTGACCACGTACAAGTCTCGCCAGACCTGGCCAGCCCAGCACACCGAGTATCAGCATGATTAGGAACAGCCGCTGTTGTTGCGTGACATCTCGCGGCAACATCGCCGAGAGTGTAATAACCAGAGGATAGAATGGGAAGGAACTAATAATTTCCGCAAATCTCATGAGCAAGTTGTCTAGTCGTCCGCCATAGAAGCCGGAAATCATACCGACAATAACGCCAATGAAGACTTGAATGACCACGGCAACAGCGCCTACGGTCAGAGTCACCTTACCACCTTGTAGTAGACGTTGGAACAAGTCTCTACCATAATCATCAGTACCAAGGATAAAGCCGTTGTTACCCCAAGCAGTCACTTTACCTTCTTCATCTACTGCGTAGTTTTGGAAGAAGTCTGAGTAAACTGAAGAGACGTTTTCAACTGAATCCGGTGCATCTAATTGAGTGTAGTGGTTGTTACCCCATGTGTATATTTTACCATTAACATCGGTAGCAACGATATGTTCACGCCCATTAGTAATGGATGCGATAGGAACATCGATCTCAGGTAATTTACGAGCTGGTGAGATTGTTGCTCCCCAAGTGTGAAGGTTACCTTCATCATCAAGAGCGACGCCACCATCCGCAATCATAGCGAAATCAACGACATTAATTGAGCCATCTTTTAGTTCTTCAGGGAGTGAGCTAGCAACTGGGTTACCAACGACGCCAATGACATCAATGGTTCCATCATCTAAGAGCAGTCCCACGTTCAGGGAACTGGTGACGAAATCTACGACACGTCCTTGAACTCTTTCAGGAATTTTGTTGAGGCTGTTGGACAGAGTTGAACCCCAAGCATAAATGTTACCAGTTTCGGTTAGGACGACTGAATATTGATCACCCGCACCGATCTTAGCAATACCTTGTGATTGAAGTGGTTGTTGAATTTGGAATGGAACTTCAGTTTGAGCATGACCAATATTACCCCAACCGATGATCTCACCAGTGTCAGTCAGTGCGATGACGTGTCTGTCACCAGATACCACTTGAACAATATTGTTTTCAGCGACTTCAGCTGGGACATTGAATACGTTGTCGTAATTCTTACCCCACATGAAGACATTGCCTTCTTCGGACAATCCGACTGAATAGGTAATACCGGAAGAAATGCTAACGACACCCTCATCTTCAAGTGCGCTAGGAACATTCAGGTAACCATAGCCTGGACCAATATTTCGTAGTACACCTTGTTGATAGAAGGAATCGTAGGGTCTTAAATTACCACCTACAAAGACAACCAACATCAAGACTACGAAGGCAATAAGTCCAGTCATAGCGAGTTTATTTCTTAAGAAGTTTCTGACAGCAGTTCTAGTTGGAGAAGCAATTGCTTCCTCTTCCAAGAGTGCTTTGCCGGTTTTCTTTTGTTTAGCTTTACCACCTATAAAGAGAGAAGCAACAGTTGAGCCAAACGATTTTAGATATCTACCAAGTTTATTCATTTCATTTGTTTCCCTTCTCTAATCTAGACGTACTCGTGGATCTACCAGCGCATAGCCGATGTCCATAAGCAGGTTGGCACTAAGAGATAATACGGCATAGAACATATTGAGTGATAGTACAAGGTTGAAGTCTCGCGCTAGTACCGAGTCAATGAGTAAGCGACCGATGCCATTATAGGCAAATATTTGTTCTGTAATGGCGGCACCACCAAACATACCGACGATCGACCAGGCGACGACGGTAATAACTGGGATCAAAGCGTTTCTAAAAGCATGTGAGTAAATAACGACTCTTTCAGATAAACCTTTTGAACGGGCTGTTCTAATATAATCTTGTGATAAAGCTTCTGCCATCGCATTCCGGACATAACGGGAAGTTGAAGCGAGTGAACCTACCATGAGCGTAAAGGCCGGTAAGATTAAATATCTCAGAAGCTCTCTGTAATAAGCGAGCGAACCATCATTAGGCATGAGTGGCATACCGTTGGATGGGAACCAACCTAGTTTCAGAGCAAAAATATAGATAATGGATAAGGCGATGAAGAAGGTAGGAATTGAAATCCCTATGAGAGAGAATACCTGCCAAAAACGATCGGTAAACGTGTCTTTCTTTACTGCCGAAATAATACCAATATAAATAGATAAAAAGAACGACACAACGGTTGATAATAAGTTGAGCACTAAAGTGTTCTTTAATGGGACACTTATTACATCGATAACCGGTTTTTTATCCATTGAGGAGAACCCTAAATCACCTGAAACCGTTCTGCCCACCCAACGGACATACTGTTCAGGAAGCGGCTTATCATAGCCATAACGTATCTTGGTTTCTTCGTACAGCTTTTCATAAGCGGCAGGATCTTTTAAGGACCCAGCGTTTTCTGGCATCATCATTCGTACCGGATCTCCTGGCATCAAATGAAGCATCGAGAATAGAATGACCGATATAATAAATACTACCGGTATAAGTGATATAAGCCTTTTGATAATATACTTTAACATCTCTCTGTTTGTATGTTGCAAAACATCACAACATACCCTCCTTTCTTAAACCAATATCTTTGGATAACTTAATTGGTTTATTAGAACTTAACTATCTTATTATAGTGTATTTCGTAGCTTTTTGAAAGTGATTTTAAGCAAATGGTTTCAGTTTCTGTGAAAGACTTTCAAGATAATGAAAGGGAATTAGACACGAGGCCTATTCCCTTCATTAATTCATTTGACTTTATTACTGATTAACCAGCTAAAGTGATGTCAGCAATATCTTTTGACCAGTCCCAAACAGGTGTTGATTCTAGTCCTTGAACACGTACGTTATAAATATCGCGGTATTCATTTGAATATAGTGGAATGTTAGGTAGTAAGTCATTCCAGTAAACTTGGTATTCTAACCAGTTTTCTGCGTATTGCTCAGTTTCACTTGAGTCAAGATTACGCATTGCTTCGATTAAAGCATCTATTTCTGGGTCGTTAACGCCGTTACTGTTGTAGTTATAGTTACCATAGAAATCACTGTGGTAAGAGTAGTAAGGGTCATAGACAGCTGTGAAGTTTGTAGCTAAGTTAAATGCTGTATATTCACGGCTTGCTCCAGGTTGTGAGTAGTGTTGGATCAATGTTCCAAAGTCACCCATTGTTACTGAATACTTAAGACCAACAACGCGACCATTTGGTGGCAATTGAATATTGATTAGGTCTGTAACGCTATTTTCGACAGTACCGAAGTGGTTAATTACTAATTCATTTCCTTCAGCATCATGACGATAGTATGTGAAGTTTTCGCCTTCTGATTCAGCTAGTTCAGCACCCTTCGCAGCATCCCATGGAGTAGTTCCATCAGCTTCGAATTTGAATGGTGATTGGTCTAGCAATTCATTAGCTTTGTCATAGTCTAGAGCGTAGTTATGAACTGCAGCTTCTAGTTCAGTACCTTTTTCAGTGTACATCCATTGTGCAAGCCCATATTCACCTTGACCAATAACGCCGTATCCACCAAGGATATCAGAAACGAATTGTGCACGGTTCAATAGGTAAGCAACAGCTTGACGTACTTCTTTGTATTGAGTTGCACCAGCATCTATGTGGAATGCAATCAAGCCATATCCATTACGTGAATAAACTTGAATTCCAACTTTATCGGAAGCAACAGCTTTTTGAATCTTGTCATCTTCAATAACACCTTGAACGATATCAACTTCGCCATTAATAGCTAGGTCAACGTCAAGTGTTTGGTTGACTGATCTAACAACTACACGTTTGACAGTTGGGATTTTACCATACATGTCGCCCTTGAATTCAGGGTTAAGTTCTACTGTAGCAGCATTGTTTTCGAAGCTAACAAACTTGTAAGCTCCTGAAGTTACGTCTGGTGCATAACGATATGTTTGTGCAACATCATAAGCTCCTGATTGCAATAGAATCTTACTAACGTCAGCTGTATCAACCCCAGATTTTTGTTCTTCAAATAGAACGATGTCTTCTTTAAGACCAGCAATTTCTTTTTCAATTCCAGCTACGTCTGCATCTTCTTCAGCTAGTTCAGCTTCAAGAGCAGCAATTGCTTCTTCTGCTGCAGCGATTTCGTCATCAACACGTGAAACGAATTCAGTCTTGTCAGCATCAGTTAGTTCATAACCCTCAACAGTTGTTAAGGATGAACCATCTTCACCAATTGTTAGGTTTGGTGCATAACGATGAAGTGGAGTAGGTCCAATTGCAACGTAAGCAGTTTCGTAGAAGTATGGAAGCATTTCAGCATCGATAGTAGCTTCAAACTCTGTATCATTAATATATTTGATACCTGGGAATGAAGCAGATTCACCAGCATGATATGCTGCATAACCTACAAGACCGTCACCAGCAGCAACACCAGCGCCAGCATTCAGCCATTCGACTGAGTCAGCGAACAATACTGAGAAGACATAGTCTTTTGCAGTGATTGGTTCGCCATCTGACCATGTTAAATCAGGATTTAAGAAGAAGTGGAAAGTCTTGGATCCGTCTTCATTCTCTGTAATTTCTGGATCTTTTGCGTTTGAAGTTTGGTTCAATTTGAATTGACCACCTTCGTCTGTATCGTAAACTTCGTAGCCACGATTGATTAGGTTCCTGACCCATACGTCATATGTTGTGTTAGTGAAACCAGCAACATAATCCCCATTAAGTTCAGCAGCCGCAACGACCAGTGTATCACCATTACCAGTTGGTGTGACGTCATTGTTGCCATCATTTGGATTGTTATTACCATTATTAGCTGTACTACAACCAATAAGAAGTAAAGCAACAATCAATAAAGCAACAAGCTTTTTGAATAATTTCATTCTTATTCCTCCTTGTATGAAACAGTAGTAACTGTCTAGTGACATTATAACTCACTAACATTGAAAGTCAAACAAAACACTGAAAGTTTCTTCAACGATTAATGAAACAATTTACATTTTTTTCAACCAGTCAAAACCAGAGTCTAAACACTCTCAATCCCACTGTTATTGGTGTTTTTATTAACAAACTTTCACAATGATTTTAATTGATGTGAAGCTCACCAACAACCCCAATTTTTAACACTTGTGTATCCCTTGTTTCAGGGGACTTTATCAGCAAACTCTTGACATCATTCTTAACCATTAGAATCTCTTCACTCTTAGTATCCACCTGAGCCGACAGCTCATTAAGATAGTTAAACAGATCCTTCACTCTCGAGGAGGAGAGGTAATAAAAATCAATAAGTTTAGCCTTCATGTCATTACTGAGATCACACTCCAGAATAGACTCGGTAACCGAAAGCACCTGAGCCTTATCCAAAAAGACCTCCGTAATGAATCTCATCCGGCTCTCGCCCTTGAGCGTAAACTCCTGACCTGTCAGTTTCTGGTAAACATAGTACCACTTCAAAAGTGAGAGACCATCCTTGAACTCCCTGAAGGTACCCGAGTTATGTGACAGCGCATAGACATAATCCCTCACTCTGTTTTCACCATAGGTAATGGTTTCAAAAAAATCAATCATTATTTCTTCCTCCTAGTTCTTCTTCATGGTCAGTGAGATTCGCTTCTTCTCGACATCCACTTCCAGAACCCTCACTTTGATTTCTTGGCCAACCTGAACCACTTCGGTAGGATCTTTCACGAAACGATCGGCCATCTGTGAAATATGGACCAGCCCATCTTGGTGAACTCCCAAGTCAACGAAAGCCCCAAAGGCCGTCACATTACGAACCACACCCGTCAACTGTTGACCCTTCTGTAAGTCCTCAATCCCCATGATGTCACTCGATAGTTTCGGACTCGCAAAGTCTTCACGGATATCACGCCCTGGTTGTTCAATGGCCTCAATGATATCCTTCAGTGTTTCAATACCAGTACCCTGTGCCTGTGCGAACGACTCAAGCTCATTGATATTTACATTACGCTTCTCTCCCAATTTCAGGTCAAACTCAGCAATCAAAAGCTTAGCTACTTTATAACTTTCGGGGTGAATAGACGTATTATCAAAGGGCTCTTTACCCGCTGCGACACGTAAGAAACCTGCGCACTGTTCGAATGCTTTCGGTCCCAGCTTCGCTACCTTCTTCAGTTCAGTCCTGGTTTTAAAAGGACCATTCTCTTCACGATAACTCACAATGTTTTGAGCAATCGTCTTATTAATACCCGAGACATAACTCAACAACGAAGGTGACGCTGTATTGAGGGACACACCTATCCTATTGACCACATCCTCGACCACACCGCCCAAGGTTGTTTGAAGTCTCTTCTGATTCATATCGTGCTGATACTGCCCAACACCAATTGACCATGGATCAATCTTCACCAACTCAGCTAGTGGATCCTGAATCCTACGAGCCAGAGAGATGGCACTCCTTAGGTTAATATCAAGCTTTGGTAATTCCTGTGCCGCTAAAGGTGTTGCTGAATAGATGGAAGCACCCGATTCATCGACCATCAAGAAGGGAAGATTCAGGTTCTCCTCTTTATTCATCTGCGCAAAGAAGCTTTCGGTCTCTCTTCCTGCGGTACCATTGCCAATCGCACATAGAGTTACTTTGTGTTTGGTGATGGCCTTCTTTAGGATTCTGGCACTTTCTTCAATCTTCTCCAATGGTTTCGTTGGGTAAATGACCCCCGCATCCAGATAGGTTCCCATCGGATTGACGACGGCCCATTTACATCCGTTTCTAAAACCTGGATCAAGTGCCAAGATAGTATGACCACTCATCGGTGGAACCATCAACGCATTATTAAGATTCAGACTGAATAACTTCATGGACTCATCTTCCGCTTTGAGCTTCAAATCATTTCTGATTTCATTCTCCAATGAGGGAGCAATGAGTCTCTTGTAGGCATCAATGGCACAGCTATTGAGTATCCTCTCCGCAATGCTCTCGTTCTGGTAGGCGAAGAAGTAATGAACCATTTGTC
>JAAZEC010000260.1 GCA_012512495.1 Erysipelothrix sp. | reverse complement strand
CTGAGGAAACTTGCTTCGTTGAAAGTAAGTTTACCTGAAGAGAGTTTGATGTCTGAACTACCGATATAATGACCCGCAGTTAGTTTACCTGATGTAACCTTTATGTCCATAGTGCCATCAAGGTTGGTGTAGGTGTTTTTTCCTGATGATAGTTTAATGTTTCCATCACCTTGGAGGGTATTGATTTCAATCTCTCCAGATGATGTATTGAGGTCGATTTTTTCACTGATGATTGTATTACCTGTAATGGAACCAGAACCGAGGCTAAGATCGAATGATTTTAAGTTAAATGTATCGAATGTTAATGACCCGGAACTTTGATTGATTTTCAGGTGTTCGAGTCGGTCTTTAGGAATTGAGATTTCGATGTAATTCTCACCTCTACGACTGCTTAGGAAACTAAGGTCGAATACAACCCAACTTCCTCGTGAATCTTGTACCTTGAGGGATTGACCCACGACACTTGTGTTGACTAAATCACGATCCTTAATTTTTTTATTTGAGTACTGGCGAACAATGATTGTGTTGTCGGTGGTGTTTTCAACTAATTTAAAGTCTGCTTTAAGACCACGGACATTTAAGTCATTGATGTTTTCTTCCTCGATGATTTCTTCTTTAACGATCGTTGTTTGTTCGTAGTAGTTGCCATAGTCACTTAATATATTGTAGACAAGAAGGGAACTAACCGCACAAATCATGATGATGAGTAAGGAAACGATGATTTTTTTATTTGTTTTCGATGTCATCTGTTGGCTCCTTTAGTTCAAATAGTATGTTTACGATTTGAGTAAGAATGGCACCCAGGATGAAGAATAACCATGAGTAATTGAAACGAAGTGTAAAGAATAGGACTACCATTAGGGTCCATATTGCTGAGATAACGATGCTTTTAAGATTTTTACCTTTTTCTTCAGTCATTAAGACTTCAATTAATTGAGCACCAAGTCCTGCGATTACAAATATCAACCAAGGACTCGAGATGTCCATATAAGTTAGTAAGAAGAATACGAGAATCGTACAGGTCCAAAGGAGGCCTTGAATAGACTGTTTTAACTTATTCTTAGGTGTTTCTACTTTTGGTTCTTTCTTTGGTTTGTTTTCTTCACTCACATTCAGTCCTTTAGGAAGCGTAATTAATATCATTACCCCACTAGCGATTAAGACAAACATGATAGCGACACCAATGACTTCAAGATCTGGAGCGAATTCATCTAGAATGATCAAAGGAACAACTGACATGATGAATAAGAACACAGCGATACCAATTTTTAGATTACGATTGGGTGCGTGTTGAATATTGATTTCCACATTTTGATTGATGTTGTTGGGGGTTTGGCTCAGTTCTTCAATATCTCCAATTCCCGCGATTACTTGCTTGTAGGCAGTTTCTGGGTCAACACCATCATTGATGAGGTCGTCGTACTTATCATTTAAGTTGAGACTTAATTCTTCTTTAAGCTCATCGCTGAGATTTAGACCTTCAAAGAGGGTGTTAAGATATTTCTCTATTGTTTGATTCATAATGCTTCTCCTTCGCTTATCAGCAGATCAATGAGGACCTTAGCATGGTTCCAGTCATTGATATTTTCAGTGTAGACTTCTTTACCTCGCGGTGTGATTGTATAGTATCGCCTGCGAGCCCCTGTATTTTGATTTCCCCAATATGAATTAATGAGACCTTGATCTTCTAGGCGTCTGAACGCACTGTATAAGGTTGCTTCCTTGAGTTCGTAGTCTCCGTTAGTGAGTGTTTTGACTCGTTTATTGATTTCATATCCATAACTGTCTTCAATCATAAGTTGACTGAGGATGATTGTTTCTGTATGACCTCTTATTAAATCTGATGTGATTGACATATGTACCTCCTGATACACTATTTATACCACGAGTTACTTCGCCTGTCAAGGTATAGCACAATAAAAAAGACTCTCAATAATTTGAGAGCCTAATTTCGCTTAATCAAGCGGAGTCCAAACGAACTTTTTAACAATAGCTGTAGTAATGATATAGAGACCCACAATTCCTAGAACAGACGCGATATGCG
>JAAZEC010000259.1 GCA_012512495.1 Erysipelothrix sp. | reverse complement strand
TGGGTGATGAATCATTATTTGTGGAAATAATTCTCTCACTGCCATCCTCGGGTAGCTTCTCTGAGAAAATACGCTCATAGTCTTCCACACTGATTTTTTCCCTCTTCGCAAAGAGTTCTTGGTGTTTAGTGGGTAACAATTGATTTTGATAATTCTCTTCGAGAACACCCGTGAAGAACTCGGCGACCGCCCCTGATCCATAGCTATAGAGGCCAATACGGTCACCTGGCTTCAAATCTGTTTGATTCTCAAGGAGTGAAATCAGACTCAAATATAATGATCCAGTATAGATGTTACCAACGTTACGATTATAGAGGGTGCTCGCCTGATAGCGTTCCATCAAAGCATCCTGTTTCTGTTGGGTCGCTTCTGGAAGGACTTCACGGAGTGCCTTGAGGCCCATCTTCGTATAGGGAATATGGAAACAGAAGGCCTCGATATCTTCGATAGTCTGTGCTGTCTTCTTTTTGTACGCCATCCAGGTATCCCGAAAGAAAGCGAGATACTGCTCATTGGAATATTGGCCATCCACCATTGCGTACTCTGAATAGGCTGGTCGCCAGAAGTCCATAATGTCCCTGGTCAGGTAGCCTGATTCTGTTTCGAGTGACATCAGGCGTGGGTTGGCACTAATTAACATCGCCACCGCGCCAGCGCCTTGAGTCACCTCACCACCGGTGTTGAGACCATAACGGGCAATATCCGTGGCAATAACTAGAGCCTTCCGCTCTGGATTCAAAGCGATGTGTCCTTTGGCCATTTGGAGTCCCGCCGTCGTGGCATAACAGGCCTGTTTAAGTTCAACTGAGCGAGCATTAGGTTGGATGCCAAGTAGGCTGTGGACATAGACAGCGGCTGATTTCGAGGCATCAAATCCACTTTCCGTTCCCACAATCACTAGATCAATGGTTTCTAAATCCTCTTTATCAAGTATGTCTCGTGCGGCATTCGCTGCCATTGAAACGATATCCTGGCTTGAGGGGCACACCGACATCTGGCTTTGGCCAATGCCAATCGTGTACTTTTCTGGTTCCACACCGCGTGCGTGTGCTAACTCCGTCATGTCAACATAGAGTGACGGAATATAAAACCCAATCTTATCTATTCCTATTTTCACGTGATTCTCCATTTCTTGTGTGCTTACAATCAATCCTGTTTAATATAATAATAGTAGTGTGTTTCAAAAGAGATTACAAGGAAATCCGGCCCTTCGAATGTTACGAAGTTGTCACAAACATTCGCGTAACCCCGCACAATTTCATACTATCAGATTTAAAATTGCCAGAGCTCACCAGCTGAGCTATACTATCTATAGTATTCATCGAAAGGGGAGTCAATAATGAGTGAGAAAGAAAAGATGTTAGCAGGGAAATGGTATGATGCGAATTTTGATCAGGAGCTACTATCATTAAGAAGTAAGTCAAATGCGCTCTGTTTTGAGTTTAACCAGACCCATCCCAACGATAACAAAACTAAAGAAAAACTATTACAGAGACTCTTACCTAATTGCCATCCTAACGTGACGATCCTTTCCCCTTTCTACGCCGATTATGGTGTCAACTGTTTCATCAAAGAGGGGACCTTCATTAACCATAATGCCTACTTGATGGA
>JAAZEC010000258.1 GCA_012512495.1 Erysipelothrix sp. | reverse complement strand
TTCATTGCATTTACCATGTCAATTTCTGAATGTCCCTTATTACTCCCCAAGGATAACACTAGCTACTTTGAAAGTCAATCAAAAGTGCTTTTCTTTTCGATTTTCCTGAAAATAGTGCTCAATTGGGCCTCGCTAGTCCTCGAAAGTGGGCTTTCGAAGGATACCTCGGTCGGGCTAGGTTTATTTATAATTGGTTCACTGAAACTACCATGGAGGTAGGTAATCCCTGTTTCTTGGACAATCGTTTGATAATTAGCAGGTGTGATACCCGCTCCTGCCACCAGTTTTATCAACTCTAACGCTTGGTACTTTTTTAGTTGTGCGATACCAGTAATTGCACTGAGATGTTGGCCAGAACTAAGGAGTCGATCGACACCCAGCTCATGGAGCTTAACCAAAGCTTCCATCGGGTTCACCAGACAATCAAAGGCCCGATGAAAGACAGCTGTTCTCCCGCGGCTATGAGCCAGCTTCGTAAAGACTTTGGTGTGGTACTCATCCAACTGGTAGTCCTCAGTCACAAAACCAAAGGCGATACCATCGGCCCCATTGTCCAGTAACAAGCTAGCATCCGAATACATGGTTTCAATCTCTAGGGGCGAGTAGGTAAAGTTCCCGGGTCGAGCTCGCACCATCGTAATGATAGGGATATCTGTCCGCTCTTTTGATAACACAAGCGTAGACAAAGAGGGGGTTAAGCCTCCCAGTGAGAGGGCACTATTAAGTTCAATACTGGCGAGGGGAAACTGGCTAGCGATTTCGACATCTTCCACGCTACCACAACAGACTTCAATTTCAATCATATTCGTCCTCCTTGAATCTATTATGGGGGAGCTTTTTAGTTTACTCAAGTAAAAGTGTTTGGGAACGCTTCCATTTCCATGGTATTATTATTTCAATGTTAGTAGAAAGGGAAGGTCTATGCGTGTAAAGAATCATCCAATATTGAACTTTGAAGAGAAAAAGAAGCTCGTTTTCGAGTTTGAAAATGAAGAAATGGTTGGCTATGAAGGTGATACGATTGCTAGCGCTCTGGTTGATCATGGACTCAAGGTTTTTGGTTACAGTATCAAGCGTCAGCGTCCGAGGGGTTTTTACTGCGCCATTGGTAATTGTGCCTCCTGTAATATGGAAGTTGACTCCAAGGTAAATGTCAGAACCTGTATCACACCCTTAAAAGAGGGAATGAAAGTCAAACGACAACATAATAAGGGTGACATCAAATGAGGTCCGTTGAGTGTGTCATCATCGGCGGTGGACCTGCCGGACTAATGGCAGCGAAGTCTCTACTAGAAGCGGGTGTCCGTGTATTATTAATCGATCGTGAGCGACAACTAGGTGGTCAACTCATTAAACAGACCCATAAGTTCTTTGGGGCTAAGGAACAATATGCCAAAATGAGAGGCTTCGATATTGCCAAGGAACTCATCAAACCCATTGAGAACCATCCCCTGTTGGAAGTGTTGCTGGGTACCCATGTAGTGGCCTGTTATGATGGCAATATTGTGAGTACCTACGATCAACATCAGTACCAAGAGTTCCAAGCTGAAAAAATTATCCTAGCCACGGGAGCTTCCGAGAAGTACCTGGCTTTTGAGAATAATGATTTGCCACAGATCATGGGAGCAGGAGCGATCCAGACCCTGATGAATGTCCATGGTGTCTTACCGGCTCAGGAAGTGGTCATGATAGGCAGTGGTAACATTGGCTTGATCGTGAGCTATCAACTACTTCAAGCGGGAGTCAAAGTCAAAGCAGTAATAGAAGCCTCGGATACCATCGGTGGCTACAACGTCCATGCCAGTAAACTTCGTAGACTAGGGGTTCCTATCATGACCAATAGCACCATTGCTAAGGGTATTGGGACTGAAGTGCTCGAGGCAGTAGAAATTGTATCGCTAATTGATGGTTCAAAAACAATCATCCCCTGTGATACCTGTTGTATCGCCGTGGGTCTATCGCCCTCTTATCAACTGGCGGGAATGCTGGGAGTAGAGACTGCGTATATTCCTGAACTTGGTGGTGAGGTGGTCTTGTTGAATGAGTTCTACCAGAGTTCCCATCCAGACCTGTATGTCATTGGGGATGCGGGTGGAATTGAGGAGGCCTCATCGGCGATGATGGAAGGAGCTCTCTGTGGGCAATATGTCGCCAGGAGTCTTAGTAAAGAAGTCGATGAGTCTTTAATAAGTGATTATCTGTATCAATTAACTGAATTGAGAAATGGTCCCTATGGTCAAAAGACCATGGCGGGTCATCTGAAAATGAAGGAGGTTAACCATGCTGGATAGAAGTGGTGTACCAAGTCGAGAACAAGTGCTTAGTGTTTTTCCTTCGAGAGATAAACTGATTAGCTTGAAAGCAGTCATTGAGTGCTATGAAGAAATACCATGTAA
>JAAZEC010000257.1 GCA_012512495.1 Erysipelothrix sp. | reverse complement strand
TAGAAGAAGAAGTAGTAATGTTGAAGATCGCAGGGGTCAATCCACGGGAGGCTTTCCCGTTGGCATGGCAGGAACGGGTATTGGTGGAATCATAGTTACCATTATCATTTTCCTGTTGTTTGGTCAGAACCTAAGCCCCGCACCAGCAGCGACCGGACTTTCTGATGCTCGTTATGATGAGCTGTTTGACTATGTTTCGGTCGTCTTAGCGGATACCGAAGACGTTTGGAGCGAACTGTTTGAAGATGAGGGCCTCGTGTATCAACCACCTATCTTAGTGGTTTTCGAGGATCAGGTTCAATCAGCCTGTGGCTATCAGAGCGCTGCTGTGGGTCCATTCTACTGTCCGGCTGACCAAAAGGTTTATATCGACTTATCTTTCTATGATCAACTGTCAACTCAGTTTGGGGTTTCTGGTGATTTCGCGATGGCCTATGTGGTCGCCCATGAAGTGGGTCACCATGTCCAAACCTTACTGGGTATCAATGACCAAATGAGTGAAATCAGAAACAGAGTCTCCGCGACTGAGTACAATCGTTATTCGGTGGCGTTTGAATTACAGGCTGACTATCTCTCGGGTGTCTGGGCACATCACATTAGTGATCAGGGACTCCTCGAAGAGGGGGATCTGGATGAGGCATTGAATGCCGCGAGTGCGATTGGTGATGATGCGATTCAAAAACAAAGCCAAGGCTACGTAGTTCCTGATAGCTTTACCCATGGTACTTCTGAACAGAGAAAGTACTGGTTCTATCACGGTTTTGAGATGGGTGACTTGGGTCATGGTAACACATTCGCTGAACTGATTGGTTGAGATAATTACTAAAAAGACATATTATCATCTTTTTGTAATATTTGCTTTTTATAATTATAATGTGCTATATTCTACTAAAGAATGAATTTATAAATAGTTAGGAGAGTATAACCTATGAGAAGGAAATACACGACAAAAGAGAAGGTTATCAGTCTTGTAATAGGAATCGTTTTAGGGTTTCTGATACTATTTGTCATTAGTCGATTCGATGTTATCGTCGAGTGGTTAAACTAAGTTAAGACGGGGAGCTGGAAACAGTTCCTTTTCTAATGGAAAACGTATATTATCCGCACTCACTATTTGGTATAATAAGCCAAAGGAAGGTGCTTCGAATGTTTCTAATCAAAATGCAGGTTGTTTCAACCAAGCAATCACTGCTCAAAATGTCATCACAGCTGGATATCGTGCTCGCAAAGATCAATCAGCAATATCAAAGCGATTATTATCAACCGTGGCATCGCGTCGATTCCCTCAACTGTGAATGTGTCACACACAAAGGTATCTACGTGCTGGAAATCATGGACAAGCTGCGCTTCAGCCTGCCAGAGACCACGGTACGCTTCGGGGTAGGGTACGTTGAACAGTTTGGTGATGGCACCTACAACCTCAGTAAAGCCGTCACTCTAGCCGACAAGGCATTAGGCTTACTCCATCAACACGACGACTACGGGAATGCCCACGTCCAGTTTAATTTCGGACGGAAGAACTCCTTTGAAAAGATGATCAACGAGTCCCTAAGGCTGTGTGATTTCATGGTCTCCAGATGGAGGAAGTCCCAGAGTGACCTCGTCTCATACCTGATTCTAAACTATGGCTATATGGATACCTTCGTCCAAAAGGAAATAGCCGAAGCCCTAAACTTGTCACCTCAGAATCTCAATCAGCAATTAAAAAACAGTGGCTACTACAACCTCATCAGAATGAAGCGGGAGCTCACTGTCGTTTTAGAACAATTTAGGCGTTCAGTGTGAATTCTTGCCGGAGGTAACTTGAAGTTCCCAGTGCAAGACAAATGAAATAATAATCCGTAAGATTAGTAACACACTCATGGTGATGAGCTGGTTACGATCATCGACAATCAGCGTCTGAAGAATCTCTGCTGCGAGGATGAACTCCAGAGCCAATGACATGCTGCTCGCCATTTCTCTGATAATGCGGTCTTCTT
>JAAZEC010000256.1 GCA_012512495.1 Erysipelothrix sp. | reverse complement strand
TTGCTAATGGGGTTAAATCAATCACTCACGTCTACAATGGCATGAGCCGCTACCATCATAGGGATGTGAACGTCCAAGGGGCTTCACTAAGAGTCCACGACGTGTTTGGTGAAATCATTGTCGATGGTAACCACTCTCACTTTGCTTCGGTTAATAACTATATGACAGCCAAGGGTAAAGATCGTGTGATCCTCATTACTGATTCACTTCTAGCGAAGGGTTCACCTGCTGGCAGTGAGTTCATCTTCGGTGGGCATCCTATCAAGGTTCTTGATTCAGGAGCTGCCTGGTTAATGGATGGCGATTCACTAGCAGGTTCAACCTTGCGGATGAACCGTGGTGTCCAAAACATCATCGAGGAAGTTGGTCTTGATTGGGAATATGCTATCAATGCTAGCTCACTAAACCCTGCTCGTTTACTACGGGTAGACGATCATAAGGGCTATTTGAAGGCCGGCTATGATGCTGATTTCACGGTACTAAATGATGACTATGATGTCGTTTCAACCTTTGTTGCGGGTGAGCAACTGGTTAAAAACTAAGCTTATGGTCTACCACTTTATCATCAATCCCGTTGCTGGTGAGAAGATATCCGAACAGGTGATTGAAATCATTGAGGAGTATGCTAAGTTGCACGAGAGCTTCGAATACACCATCAATTTAACTCAATACGAAAAACACGGCATGGAGCTGTCCAAAGCAGTTACCACTCCTGGTGACATTGTCGTGAGTGTTGGTGGGGATGGTTCAACCTTCGATGTCTTGAATGGCCTTCAAGAAGGGGTTGGTTTAGCGATCATACCCGCTGGAACTGGCAATGATTTTGTCAGAATGATTGGCATACCCAAGAATTATTCATTGAAAGATACGATTATCAATACCCTTGAGGGGAAGAAAGTCACTGTTGATTGTGGCCAAGCTAATGGTCATAAATACATCAACTCCCTCAATGTTGGGTTAGATGTGGCGGTTTTACTTGAGTACAACGAGATGCGCGAGAGAAGAGCGTGGAGCGCTCAACTCATCTATATCGTTGCTGCTATCAAGACCTTGATGCGCTACGAAACCTATCAGATTGATTTTGAGATTGATGGCAGTAAAGGGCCATCTGAAATTATTCTATTAACCATGATGAATGGCAAATACTATGGTGGAGGCTTCAAGCCTACCCCCGAGGCAGAGCTTCAGGATGGCAGACTCGATATCTGTTATGTCGAGAAACTACCTTTCCTCAAGGTGCTCCAGCTGTTTGTTAAGTATCGTTCCGGAAAACATGTCGGTGCTAAAGGGGTTCATGTGAAGCCTTTTGATCGAGTAGTTATTCAATCAGAGAAACCTTTGCACTTTGGCTGTGATGGTGAAGTCCATCAGGACACTCGCATCGAGGTTACCGTGCTGAAGGACGCTGTTGAATTATTAGTACCAAACATATCACCACTGAATTAAAGGGGAGTGAGTCGATGAACCATTTAGGAATCAAAGCAATTGTGTGCGATATTGATGGCACGCTATTGACCGATGACAAGAAGATGTTGAATGAGACCAAGAGAACTCTTATTCAGGCACAAGAGGCGGGTTACAAGGTTATTATCGCTTCTTCTCGTAACTATTTTATGTTGGAGGAGATTGTCGAGCAATTACAATTAGCCCGTTATGGCGGTTACTGTATCACCCTGAATGGCACAATTGTCGTCCGCTGTTCCGATCGGAAAGAGTGGCGACATCCTTTCATGGCGCCTCAATTAACCTATGATCTTTTTGAGTTCTCAAAGAAGAATCATTTCTTCACCTTATTTGAGTCTGAGAGTGGTTTACAGATTTATTTACCCAAGATTTTACGCTGGGCAATGCCCTTCTATTATGGCATTAAGATACGGAAACGTTATCTTAACATCCGAAATCTCAACTTCAGGATCTTCGGAGATTTCCGTTTCTCACCAAACCAGGACATCAAGGTGGTCCATAAATCCAAGAAGTTAGTGGGTCCCATTATCAAGGCTGGATTTATCCGTTTGACACCTGGGATCGATAAAATGATCAACAAGCTTCGCGATGAATTCGAGAATGAGTTTGATGTCATTCGTATCTCTCGGGTCTGGTGTGACATTATGCCAAAGGGCATGAACAAGGCCAAAGGGCTTGAGCTTCTTCAAGAGGAACTGGGTTTTGGACTGGAGTCCATGATTGCCTTTGGGGATGCGGAGAATGATTTAACGATGATTGAGAAATGCCAGATAGGGGTCGCGATGGGTAACGCTTTTGATTCATTGAAAGACGTTGCTGACTATGTCACGCTCTCCAATAACGCGAATGGGATAGCTCATGCGTTGCGTTTCTTCGAGCTTGTTAAGGTCAGTCATATAGGTTGAATTTAAAGAGCTTGTTGTTATAATTAGCTGTATCATACAAAGGAGGAAATATAAAGATGGCAATAAATGTAACTGAAAAAGATTTTGAACAAGCTATCTCAGAGGGTGTAGTCCTAGTTGACTTCTATGCCGATTGGTGTGGACCCTGTAAGATGGTGGCTCCTGTTTTAGAGGAAGTAGAAGCTGATTATGGTGATAAATTAAGTGTCGTTAAAGTCGACGTGGATGTAGAACAAAGCTTAGCTCAACGCTTCGGTGTTCAATCAATCCCAACGCTTATTGTATTCAAGGATGGTAAGCAAGTTGCTTCAACGCTTGG
>JAAZEC010000255.1 GCA_012512495.1 Erysipelothrix sp. | reverse complement strand
AGGTAAACACGTATTTTGATAATGTGAATCATGATTTATTGAAAGCTCGTATCATGATGAGGATTCGCCGGATTGAGGAGACTAGGGATGAATTCACGATTAAGGTTGAGGCTCAGGAGAATGTCATGGAGTATTCTTTCTCACAGGACAAGATTGAGATAACTCACCCGAACATTACGGCTTTCCTTGATAAACAGGGGTTCCAGGGACCTTTCCATAAAATCGCTGCGACGACAACTTATCGAGTCATTGATCACGACGACTTTGGTGAGTGGGCACTTGATCGGAGTTTCCATGGTCATACGGAAGATTTCGAGCTCGAGTATGAGGTGTTTGAGGACTCGGTTGAGTCGAAGGAACGCTATCTTGATTTACTGAAACAATATAATATTACTTACAAGAAGTCGCTTCCTAAGTTCATCCGTTCGATTAAGGCTCATCAGGATGAATTAGATCAACTGCTAGAAGAGTAAAGAGTTCCTGGTCCTCTTCACTGAGTTTCCTATCGGTGTAGAGCGACAGCTTCATCTTAGATAAAGCAGGCACTTTTTTCAAGCAATAGGCCAACCAACCAAAGACACTCAGCGTGTCTTTTCTTTTATTACTGGCTAGGGGCACATAGATTCCATTCTTATCTACGAAGATCGCCTCATGGTTTGGAATACATTTTAATTGTCGGTTCTTGTTGAAGGATTTGGCTAGCTTCTTCTCGGCTGGTGTAGCTTCTGTCGCTACCAGAGTGGAGAGCTGATGAACCAGTATCTCATGTTCGAAATCGAAGCTTTGATGCTTGGTCGTGCTCATGGTCCATAGATCGATGCCGATGGTTGAAGCACTTGCTAGTATTTTGGAGGTCACATCATCGTCTTGATCGATGTAGGTGAAGCTCTCAAGATTATAATGGAGGTCGAAACCAAATTCACTTAGGAAGAGCGGAGCTTCGAAGAACACAACCTGTTCCAAGTATAGACAGTTTAATTTCCTGGGAAATGATTCCTGTTTATTGGCTGATTCAATGACTTTCTTTAGCTCTTCCTTACTGGCGTAACCGTTCTTGATATCGTAGCGGTTCCACATCTGATTGAGGGACAGGTTCTCGATTCTTGCGAGTTTGCCGAAGCCGGCGATGCCTTTTTCTTTCTTGTGTGTCTTGACTAGAAAGAACAGGAAGTCGTTGGTTTTAAAGTCACTGAATTGTCGGGTGCTGAGGCGCCAAAAATTGATTTCATCATGGCCATGGAGGCGATGAAATTCAATCATTTTTTCATCACTGATGTACGCAATAGACGCCATAAAACTGCCTACACTTTCTTCCGGTTTTCAAAAGATCTGATGAGGGTCATTTCATCAGCGTATTCCAACTGGCCGCCCATCGGCAGGCCTTGTGCCAAGCCGGAGACGACAATGTTGGGGTCGAGTTTCTTAGAGAGGTATAACGCGGTGGTTTCCCCTTCCATAGTGGGTGAGAAGGCTAGAATAATTTCTTTGACTTGACTGTCGATTCTTCTGAGTAGACCGTCTACTTCCAGATCATCGGGCATGACATTGTTGACTGTGGAGATGAGTCCGCCTAGCACATGGTAGCGACCGTTGAATTGATTTATTTTTTCTATCGATAGGATATCCCGGGGTGATGAGACAACACAGATGACGGAAGCGTCCCTTGATGAGTCTTCACAGATATCACACAGATCATGATTGGTGTAGTTACCACAGATGGAACAGCCGTGAATCTTGGTCTTGGCTTCGATCAGTGCGTTCGAGAAGTCCTCGACTTCCCCTGGTTCCATGTCTAAAACCAAGAGCGCATATCGCTCTGCGGTCTTGTTGCCGACTCCGGGTAACTTTTTAAAGGTTTCGATCAATTTTTGTAACTCTAATGGATACATACTTGGTTCCTATTCTATGATGGAGAGAGAATCCCCAAAGAAATCACTTAAGACCTCTGTTGTGCTGGGTTCATTGTTGACTTCTTCGACCTCGAGAGTCTCTTGTTTCTTTTGAATCTCTTGTTTTGATGGCAGTTTCTTGGCTTCGTAGAGCTTCCTGAAGCGAGCTACTTCCGCCTTGTAGACTTCGACCGTGACAGCTGTGACTATCTTATTGGTGCCTAGAACCTTTTCGACGACTTCACTGACTAAGGGTTGGTTACCATTAATGAGGGCGGCCTCCTCACTTCTTTCGAGGACCACGACCAAGTGTTCTTCGTCACTGATTGCTATTACAGAGTTGTTTAGGTAGGGACTTACTCTTCGATATTTGTAGTCATTCTCATAGTCTTTCATTTGTGGCCATCGTTCAATTTCCTGCTCTTTGAGCTGCTTGTTGCCCATGACCATCCTTTCGATGAGGAAGTCATCATTACTTGAATTATTTTCATGTGTAACAACTGACTCTTGGTTAGTCATTGGTTCATTAACTCGTTCTGTTACTGGCTGAACTACTTTCTCGATTACGGCTGCTGGCTCAATCACAGCTGCTTTAGGTGTGACTGGTTCATTCACTACTTGGGCAGTGTCTGTATTGAATTGGTGACACAGTTTAATGCTAGCAATCTCCAGATAGTCCTGGTAGAGGCCATTCATCGCGGCATCCTGGGTAACCTTAAGGAATTCATCAATCATTAGGAGCAGTTGGTCACGCTTGAAAGAGTCGCTTAAATGGACGGTTTCTTTCAAATGAATAGGGGTAATGAACTCT
>JAAZEC010000254.1 GCA_012512495.1 Erysipelothrix sp. | reverse complement strand
AGTCATGGTTATTACGAACAGCTTAAGCTTGGACAGAAGGCGAGCACTTCACAGATTTCGGTGTTTGATTTTGAACATGTGTTTAAAGAACTCTACGAATTGGGATTTGATATTCTCTATTAGGGCTTTTCTTCGGCATTGAGTGGCACCTTCAATAATGCCATGATGGCGAACAATAACATTAAGGGAAAGTATCCTACTAAGCAGTTTATTGGGATTGATACTTTGTCGGCTTCCGGTGGTCAAGGGTTATTAGTTTATGAGGCCTTGAAATTACAGGTACAGGGCTTGGAGATGGAAGAGGTTGCTGGGGAGATTAAAGCGCTAATCCATAGCAAGCACTATTTCTTTACGGTGGATGATCTCAGTCATTTACAGCGAACCGGTCGCCTCAGTAATGGGCAGCTTTTCTTGGGCTACTTGTTGAAGATCAAGCCTCTCCTACACGTTGATGAGCAGGGAAGACTGGTACCCTTGGCGAAATACCGGGGTAGGAAATCCGTCATGAATGGTCTGTTTGAACAGCTTAAAATAAGAAAACTGATTATTGATGATGTCTTTATTAGTCACGCGGATTGCTTAGAGGATGCGCTGGAGTTGAAGGATCGTATCTTAGAATTCGATCCCTCTATTAACGTCTTCATTTCAGATATTGGACCAATCATTGGTAGTCATACGGGACCACAAGCTTTAGCGCTCTTCTTCCATGGGGTTAATGAATAATGAGTCTAACGAGACTGTTTCTCTTATGGATTGCTTACTCGTTCATTGGTTGGCTTTTTGAGAGTGCCTATTGTACTTTTATTGAGAAGAAGTTCGTCTTTAGGGGTTTTCTTAATGGTCCTATCATACCGATCTATGGCTTTGGGGCTATGTTGGTAGTGGGTGCCGTTAGGGGTATGACGGATAATATATTGCTTATCTTTATCGTCAGCATTCTGCTAACGAGTGGGCTTGAGTACGTGACGAGCTATGTCATGGAACAGGTGTTTAGGATGCGCTGGTGGGACTATTCAACTCAGAGGTTCAATCTCAATGGCAGAATCTGTCTTAAGAACAGTCTAGCTTTTGGCTTGTTGAGTCTGGTGCTAGTGTACTTGTTACATCCTCGTCTTCTAGTGTTTTTATCTTCAGTTCCTGAATCTTTATCGTACTTGGGGACAGCTTTACTCTTTGTTTTAGTTTTGGGTGATTTTGGTTTGTCGATGTTCACGGCGTTACGGATTAGTCAGAAGCTGGAGGACTTGAATGCGATGAAGGTGTTGGCTCAGGAACAGTTCTCGGACTATTCAGAGGTTCAACTGAAGCTCATGGCTCAAAGGATTGAGTCTAGACTGTCTGAGTTCAAGCGATTAGAGAGACGGATGATACGTTCGTTTCCTACCCTGAAGTTGACAAGGCTAGCTGAGAAGATTGAGTCAATCAGAAATGAGTTCAAGCTTTAATATCATAGAAGTGTCATGAAGTGATAGAATGGGCTTAGGTGATGTCAATGTATGCGATTGATAAGATAAGAGAAGCCATCATGGAAGAACACGAAGACTTTACAAAGAGGGGATGGAAACCTATTTTCAGGGCGCACAAGGAGGCTAAGATACTCATTGTGGGTCAGGCACCCGGGATCAAGACACAAAAGAAGAATGATGTCTTCCGGGATGTTAGTGGTGATCGACTCCGGGAATGGCTAGGGATCGATGAGGAGACTTTCTATACGCCACAGAATTTCGCGGTGCTGCCCATGGATTTCTATTTTCCTGGTAAGGGGAAAACAGGAGATTTACCACCGAGGAAGGATTTCGCGAGTCGGTGGCATCCACTTCTTTTGAATGAAATGAAACAGATTCAACTGATTATTCTAGTGGGAACTTACGCACAGAAGTATTACCTCAAGGATAATATGAAGAGTAATTTAACCCAGACGGTCAAGTCTTTTGGTGAGTACTTACCAAATTATTTTCCGTTGGTTCATCCTTCACCGTTGAATCGGCGCTGGGAGGCGAAGAACCCCTGGTTTAATGAAGAGGTGTTACCGGTACTGAAGCTTAGGGTGATT
>JAAZEC010000253.1 GCA_012512495.1 Erysipelothrix sp. | reverse complement strand
TTAGTGTTATAATACCACAATAGACAAAGCCATTTCTCTCAATTAGCTTTCTCATCGCCACATTCTCATGATGGGTATCAATCCGTACAGAAGGATAAATACTGGTCTCAATTGCGTATCTCATTAACTCGTGGGATACACCCGTGCCATACCACTCCTTGGCGATGGCGAAGCGATGAATCGCAGCATAAGGTCCCTCACTGAGCCAGGCTCCCTCAATCGTAAGATAATTAGGATCCAAACCCTGAATTATTGCACAGACACCAATGATAGAGGACTTTTCCAACACATAGAGTTGATTCAATTCGATATCATTCTTTAAACGCTCTACATCTGGGCCATCCTGTTGCCACTGATCAACGCCCGCTTGGCTAAGACGTTCTTTGCCATCCTGGATGATGTGGATAACGATATCTAAATCATCATTTGTAGCTTTACGAAAGTTTCTCATAGAGTTTACTCAAGATATGAGTTTGTACATAAGAGTGTTTGAAACTCTTATCGGCAATCATTTCCCCAATCGTATCAAGGGAGACCCACTTAACCTCGGTCACCTCATTGGAAATACTGAAGTCGAAATTCGAGAAGGTTTTGTTAACTAGATAGACATCAATGATCATATTACGATGGGAAAACTGAAAAAAGAAATCCTTTGGTTGTAACTCATAACTAACTCCCAACTCTTCCATTATTTCACGATTAGCACCCACTACCGGATCTTCACCCGCCAGAACAGAACCACCGGCCGAGAAATCCCAGAGATTGGGATGGGCCACATGGGGTGCACGCTTCTGAATCAAAACATCCTTATCCTCATTAACAAAGACAATCATCCCGACCTTGTGATACTGGTTAGCCATTAAAGGCACACTGCGCGGATGAACAATTGCGGTCTGTTTGCCCTGTTCATCGAACACATCCCAGTATTCTTCTTCACTACGGGAGCTCATCCATTCCAATACCACGGCTGGGTCTTCATGGAAGAACACCTGGGAGCTCAGGGACGAGGAAATGAGCTCATCCTCTAAGCCTCTTTGTAGCTGGGTTTGAATGCCATCATAGAAACCATCGACATTCACCACACCAACCGGTTTATGATGGAGTCCCAGTTGGACCCATGACAACATATCCATGAGTTCCTCATAGGTCCCCACGCCCCCTGGCATCACGAGAAAACCATCCGCGATCTCCATGATCTTCTGAATTCTACCCGGGAGGTCCTTCACGTAGATGAACTCATCACAGCCTTCAAAAACGAGTTCCTTTTCGACCAGAAACTCTGGCATGACCCCAATCAGTTGACTTGTCGATTCCGCGATCCTCTTGGCCAACACCTGCATATAACCGACATTAGCGCCACCATAAATGACATCAATTCCCTGACTGATAAACTGGTCAGCCAGCTGATTAAAACTCTCTAGATATTTCATATTTGGATCAAAACGTGACGAACAATAAACTGCTATTCTCTTCATACTTGGTCTCTTTCTAATTTTAGTAGTTGTATCTTAATTTCAATTCCACCGGAGTATCCCCCCAGCTGGCCATTCTTTTGAATGACCCGATGGCATGGAACCACAATCGGCAGTGGGTTCTTACCATTTGCACTACCAACAGCCCTGACGGCTTTCTCACTACCTACTAGCCTAGCAATGTCCTGATAAGAACAGACACTACCATAGGGAATCTGTTGGAGCGCTAACCAGACCTTCTTCTGAAACGCTGAACCCCTCATCTCCAGTGGCAAATCGAATACCTTCCTTTTACCCGCAAAATATTC
>JAAZEC010000040.1 GCA_012512495.1 Erysipelothrix sp. | reverse complement strand
ATAAGTGTTTACTCGTCTTTTTATTAATGTAAGCGTAATCATTAAAAAGTCCAGTGATAAAAGCGTTTACATGATGCTAAAGGGTTGCAATTGAGTGTGTTAGTGTTATAATTATTTTGCATTAAGTTAGTTTAAGATAACTTTAGTCAAAGGAGGGGTTTCATGATAGGAAAGATTCACTCTTACGAGAGCTTCGGAACCGTCGATGGTCCAGGTATCCGCTTTGTAATTTTCTTACAAGGTTGTCCTTTACGATGCCTTTACTGCCACAATCCCGATACATGGGCATATGAAGGTGGTACTGAGTATACCGTCGAAGAAGTTGTCGCCCAAATCTTGAAATATAGAACCTATCTCAAAAATGGTGGTGTAACCATCTCCGGTGGAGATCCGTTAGTTCAAATCAATTTTGTGATCGAGTTATTCACTGCTTTGAAGGAGTTAGGCATTCATACTTGCTTAGATACCTCGGGCTATCTTTATTCTGATTTAACCAAACGCAATTATGAGAAATTATTAGCCGTCACTGATTTAGTGTTACTAGACATTAAACACATTGACAACGAGAAACACAAAGTACTCACCAGTCAATCCAACAAGCCAGTACTAGCCTTCGCTAAATTCTTGAGTGATCACAATCACCCAATGTGGATACGGCACGTTCTGGTCCCAGGCTACAGTGATGACACCACTGATTTAATCAATCTGAGGAAATACATCGAAGAGTTAAACAGTGTTGAAAAGATAGAGATTCTACCCTATCATACGATGGGAGTCGATAAATATCGCGAACTTAAACAGTTCTATCCGTTGGAAGGTGTCCCAGAACCTAGCGCGGAATCCGTAGCCAAAGCCACCAAAATTGTCGTAGAAGGAGAATACCAGCTTGAAAACACAGCTATACCCTACAGGGAAGCACTTAGTTGAAGTGCCCTGTAACACGTGTGATGCTACTTACACTCTGAGTGAGGTCGCCTCTCGCGTTGCCCAGAAATTTGAAAACATTCAATTCCATCAGTTAAAGATGGACGACAAGCTACCAGAAATCGCTGAAGCGTGGGGGATTACCCAGGTGCCAGCACTGGTCCTCATCAACGAGGGAGAAATCGTTGGTAAGGTCCATGGTTATCAACCAGATGAAATACTAGAACTTTACATACAAGCAAAAATGAAAGAGGAAAAAAATTAATGAGTGCATGGGAAAATTTCGTAGGCGGACAATGGGAAAATGAAATCAATGTCCGCGACTTTATCCAAAAGAATTACACACCCTACGAGGGTGATGACAGTTTCTTAGCAGGTCCAACTGAAGCGACCACGACGCTATGGAAACAAGTCATGGAACTTAACCAAAAGGAAAAAGAAGCAGGCGGCGTTCTGGATGCTGATACGAAAGTCATCTCCACCATCTCTTCACACGGTCCTGGTTACTTGAATAAAGATTTAGAAAAAATCGTCGGTTTTCAAACAGACAAACCATTCAAACGTTCCTTACAGCCTTTTGGCGGTATCCGTGTCTCAGAAACAGCACTAGCAGCCTACGGTTATGAAATCGACAAAGATGTCGACAAGGTCTTCACAGAATATGCGAAGACACACAACCAAGGCGTCTTCGATGTCTACACACCTGAAATAAGAACCGCTCGCCGTAATGGTATCATTACCGGCTTACCAGATGCTTATGGACGTGGACGTATTATCGGTGACTATCGCCGTGTCGCTCTCTATGGTATCGATCGCCTAATCGCAGGTAAAAAAGAAGACTTAGAAATTCTCAGCGGAACCATGACCGAACATCTTATCCGTGAAAGAGAAGAACACTCAGAACAAATCCGTGCCCTTCAAGACATGAAGAAGATGGCCCTTGCCTATGGCATCGACATCAGCAAGCCAGCTGAAACAGCACAAGAAGCCACTCAATTCCTATACTTCGGCTACCTCGCTGCTATCAAGCAACAAAACGGCGCTGCCATGTCACTAGGTAGAACTTCTACCTTCCTAGACATCTATGTCGAACGTGACCTAAGACTTGGACGCATTACCGAAGAAGAAGCTCAAGAAATCATGGACCATTTCGTCATGAAACTTCGCTTAGTCAAGTTCATGAGAACACCAGAATATAACGACTTATTCTCAGGCGATCCAACATGGGTCACTGAAACCATTGGTGGTATGGGACTTGATGGACGTACACTCGTCACAAAGAACTCTTTCAGAATTTTACACACACTACTTAATTTAGGTGCCGCACCAGAACCAAACCTAACGGTCCTCTGGTCCAAGAACCTACCACAAGGCTTCAAGGAATTCTGTGCCATGATTTCGATCGAGACATCATCCATCCAATATGAAAATGATGACTTGATGCGCATCGAAATGGGCGACGACTATGGCATCGCTTGCTGTGTCTCGGCCATGAGAATCGGTAAAGACATGCAATTCTTTGGTGCACGTGCAAACCTTGCGAAAGCACTACTCTACGCTATTAACGGTGGCAGAGATGAAAAATCAGGCGATCAGGTGGCACCACGCTTCGCACCAATCACTAGCGAATACCTCGACTATGATGAAGTCATTACCCTTTATGATCAAACCCTTGAATGGTTAGCCGATGTCTATGTTAATGCGCTAAACATCATTCACTACATGCACGATAAATACGCTTATGAGTCCT
>JAAZEC010000252.1 GCA_012512495.1 Erysipelothrix sp. | reverse complement strand
TTTATATTAGATCGAATGAGAACTCCGGTGTTTGCGGGGTCTTCTTCAGTTCCTCAATAAGTTCATTAGGCAAATAGAGTGACGCATCCTTAGATAAGGATACCGCATTCGATATGTGTAGCATCTCTGCCACGAACTGTGAACAGAAATATGCGTTATCAAACTTGTGAGCAATTCTGATAAGACAGAGAAAGACTCCCAACTTCGAGTAGGTATACTTGGTCTTGTTTTCCACGAACTGCTTCATGAGTGTCTCAAGGATGTGGTGCGCTTCTTCACTCACCTGTAACCTGATACAAACACTTCCAGCTTTACGCTTCCTACTGATCCGTTTCTTAGGCTTCTCAATCGTGAAGCCCTTAACGTTGAAGCTATAGAAGTTCTCATCGTTTTCATCGAGTGAGAGCGAGGCATGTGTATATCCCTTTTTACTAATGACATAAAGGAAGTTCGAGAAGAGATCTGAGTATCTTGTCAACAAGATAGTCACGGTCTTTGTTTTTGGTTGATTCATACGGTACTCCTATCTGTTGTTTCTTGATAATACCACAACTCCCTTCCAAAATCATTGAAACATGCTTAACATATGATATTGTGACTCAAACGTCATGAGATCAAAACCTCATCACTGTTTTCACAGCAATGAGGTTTCACTCTAGTTAATTATCAATTCGAGTAAATCATAGGTCCAATCAACCGGAACGGTATAGGTCCGGTAGGTGTGATCACCATCTTTGAGATAGTAGTCAAGACGAATATTAATGTAAGTTTCATACCCATTAACATTGCTCTTAAGGATTGTTCGGGGTTCGAGACCATTCAATTCATATTGAGACTCGAAGTTCTGATTGTAAGGATGATCAGTTGTGGAGTAACCATAGCCCCAATCTAACACAACCGCATTATAGACATTCTTTTGATCGAAGTATTCAAAGTAGGTTTCCACAATATACTCATGGAAATCAATCACATGTTCAATTGATTCCTCATCGATAATCGTTTCATAGTACTCGTAGTAGTTGCTTGAGATTGAATTTTCTCGATAGTCCCGTATCTGTGTCATAAACGTCAAGTTGCTATAGGAAGACACGACGACACTTTCAACTTCATCAGCCTCAGGAATAAGGTAATCAAAACCAAAGCCATTCGTGCCTCTCATTCCAAAGAGAATACCAATCGACAGTGCCAACAAGATCGCAAACTCGACTATCGCCTTAAAGAAATGGGCAAAGCCTCGGTGTGATATCGCATCCAATACCAGATACATCACTAGAACAGTCACGATCGGGTAAATGAAATCAATCGGACGTTGTGAATAACCTGTATCGTACGAGTAAAGCGCAATCAACAAGATCATGACCGTTAAAATAAACGCGATAATCGGTGTAAACCAGTTATTCAATTTAGGTCTCTCCACATTCTCAACAGAACGCACCTTATAAAGATAGCGATTCAAGAGAATGAGAGCAACACCAAGCACTGGCCACAAGATATAACTCCAG
>JAAZEC010000251.1 GCA_012512495.1 Erysipelothrix sp. | reverse complement strand
GTAGAGGTCAACGGGAGTTAATTATCGGTGATCGCCAGACGGGTAAAACCGCCATTGGGATTGATACCATTATTAATCAGAAAGACCAGAATGTTCTTTGTATTTATGTTGCGATTGGACAGAAGGCCAGTACTGTAGCACAGGTTGTAGAGAGATTGCGCGCACATGGTGCGATGGAATATACCACCGTCGTCCTATCTAGTGCCGATGATTTATCTGCACTTCAATACATTGCTCCCTACTCAGGGTGTGCTATTGGCGAAGAGTGGATGGAACAGGGTAAAGATGTCCTAATTGTTTATGATGATTTATCTAAACATGCGATTGCTTATCGAACCATGTCACTCTTGCTCAGAAGACCACCGGGAAGAGAAGCTTATCCTGGAGATGTTTTCTACTTACACTCGAGACTTCTAGAAAGAGCTGCCAAGCTTAATAACAAACATGGTGGTGGTTCAATGACAGCTCTACCAATCATTGAGACTCAGGCTGGTGATATAAGTGCGTATATTCCGACAAATGTTATTTCGATAACAGATGGTCAACTCTTCTTACAAGTTGATAATTTCAATGCGGGCATTCGTCCTGCGATCGATACCGGTTTATCGGTCTCGCGTGTTGGTTCCAATGCTCAAGTGAAGGCTATGAAGCAGGTGTCGGGATCCCTAAAACTAGAACTGGCACAATATCATGACAATCTATCGTTTGCTCAGTTTGGCTCGGATCTGGATGAATCGACACGAAAGACACTGAATCATGGTGGTAAGATTGTTGAATTGTTCAAACAACAACAGTACCAACCTATGTCACAGGACAAAATGATTGTGTCATTGTTTGCGATGAAGCACGGCTTCTTCAGTCAAATCGAAACTGATAAAGTGCTCGCTTTTGAGGAGTACCTACTGAAACACGTAGATCCAGTATCGTTGAGTGAAATCAAGGAAGAGCAGGATATAAGTGATGAGCTGGGTCACAAACTGAAGGATAACCTTGCTACGATTGTCGAGGAGTACCTGTTGGTCCATGGGGTAAACCCTGATGGCGAGTAAACTTGAAACTAAAAAAAGAATCAAATCGATTCAATCCATTCGTAAAACAACCAATGCGATGAGGTTGGTCTCTTCGATAAAGCTACGTAAAATGAGAGTTACTTTTGAGAGAACCAAAGAATACGCTGAAACTATTGAAATGATGTTACGACGTATCTTAACTCAGGGTGAGAGTGAAGTGGAATGGCTCAAGAGTGAGTCAGAACATGAAGTCGTTCTCGTGATTGCATCTGACATGGGGCTTGCTGCTGGTTACAATACCAATATTTTCCGCTTAATCGTGGAGCAAGTGAGTAAGGAAGCGGAACTAATCGTCATTGGTAAAAAGAATCGCTCATTGCTAAAAGAGTATGGCTACCAGATTAATGAGACACCGATTTATTCTGATGAGTTTGATTATGTTGAGATAGCTCGACTAATGGACGAACTGGTGGTTCGTTATCAGAATAATGAAATTGGAAAAATCAGTATTATCTATACTAAATTTATCAATGCGATGAGCTTTGAAGCTAAGTTAAGGCAGGTCCTACCGATAGAGACTAAGGATGAAGAGATTGATGCTTATAGTCATTATACTGAATATGAGCCCAATGAAGCGGAGATTATGAATCGTCTGGTGCCTCAATATTTGAAATCCATCATGTATAATTTGTTTTATGAAAGTAAAACATCAGAACAATCTTCACGTAGATTGGCAATGGAACAGGCAACAGACAACGCAGATGAATTGATTGAAGATCTACAATTGAAATACAACCAGGCACGACAAGCCTCAATTACTCAAGAGCTGACAGAAATTGTCGCTGCTGGGGAGAAGTAAAGGAGTAACCATGAAGAATACGGGAACAATCGTACAGGTCATTGGACCAGTTCTTGACATACGTTTTGAAGATAACAATATTCCAGAACTCTATAATGCTATTGAAATTCCACTAGCAGATGACATTCTAGTCGCTGAGGTAGCTCAGCATATTGGTGATGATTTAGTGCGCTGTATCGCTATGGCAGGTACAGATGGTCTTGTTCGAGGAACACAAGCCTTTGATACAGGAAATCCTATTTCTGTACCAGTTGGTGATCAAGTTCTTGGAAGAATGATGAATGTGTTGGGGAATCCTATTGATGAGTTGGAAGATTTTTCCGAAGAAGTGAAGAGAGTTCCAATTCACCGGGATGCACCGAAGTTTACAAGTCAACAGACTGAATCCGTTATTTTCGAGACAGGCATCAAGGTCATCGATCTTTTATGCCCCTATCCTCGTGGAGGTAAAGTGGGACTCTTTGGTGGTGCTGGTGTAGGTAAAACAGTTTTAATTCAGGAACTAATCAATAACATAGCTATTAAACATGAGGGTACTTCGGTAGTAGTTGGTGTTGGTGAAAGAACTCGTGAGGGTAATGACCTTTACAATGAAATAAAAAACGCAGGAATTTTGGATAAGACGACACTGGTCTATGGACAGATGAACGAGTCACCTGGTGCGAGAATGCGGGTGGCCCTATCGGGTCTTACCATGGCAGAACACTTCCGTGATGAACAGAATAAAGACATCTTACTATTTATTGATAACGTATTCCGCTTCATTCAAGCGGGCTCAGAGGTTAGTGCCCTTCTTGGTCGTATGCCCTCTGCCGTTGGATATCAACCGACCTTATCAACCGAGATGGGACAGCTTCAAGAGAGAATCACCTCTACTGAAACTGGTTCAATTACATCAATCCAAGCGGTCTATGTCCCAGCGGACGACTTAACTGATCCTGCTCCTGCTTCAGTGTTTTCGCACTTAGATGGAATCACTGTTCTTGATCGTAATATCGCGGCCTTAGGACTCTACCCAGCTGTTGATCCATTGGCGTCCAATTCAAGAATGCTCGATCCTTTGGTGGTCGGTGAGGAACATGTTGAGGTTGCTCACCGTGTTCAAAACATCTTACAACGCTATAAAGACTTGCAGGATATTATTGCGATTTTAGGAATGGATGAATTATCAGATGAAGACAGAGTGACCGTGAATCGTGCTAGACGAATTCGTAATTTCTTGTCACAACCTTTCTATGTGGCTTCTTCATTTACGGGTACAGAAGGCAAGTATGTTTCAATTGAGGATACCATTCGTAGCTTTAAAGAAATCCTAGATGGCAAGGTGGATGATTTACCGGAGTCAGCTTTCTTATTTGTCGGTTCAATCGATGAAGTAAAAGCGAAAGCTGAGCAGATGTAATGTTCAGAGTTCGTATTGTGACCCCAGAGGGCTTCTATACAGAGGATGAAGTGGCGATACTGAATATCGTAACCCCAGAGGGTGAAATGGGAATATTGGAGAATCATATTCCGGTAGTAGCGAGCCTGGAGATTTCGATTATCTCGACGGATAATGGCACTAGAAAATACTATGCTATCGGTGAGGGGACATTACAGTTTCAGAATAACCTTGCCTTACTATTAGTAGATTCGTGTGAAGCGGAATCAGAGATCGATGTCGAAAGAGCACTCGAGGCTGAGAAGAGGGCTGAGAAGAGAATTCAGAGCGAGGATCATCGTGTTGATTTAACTCGGGCTCAAAAAGCTTTGAAGCGTGCGAGAACGCGGCTCAAATTGAGGGGACGTTATTAAATTGACTACCTTGATGTTAAGGCTCGTAATCCTTATTCCTATGATAATTCTCTATACTGTCTTGCTGGTTGTAGCGAATGTTGTCTATATGCCTGAAATG
>JAAZEC010000250.1 GCA_012512495.1 Erysipelothrix sp. | reverse complement strand
GGTCATCGGTATGTTGATAAAGGTTTTCGATTGTTTCATATTCCTTGAGAAGCTTCATGGCGGTCTTCTCGCCCACTCCTTTAATGCCAGGAATATTATCGGCACTATCGCCCATGAGGCCCTTCAGTTCAATGACTTGCGAGGGTGTCAGCTCATAGTTTTCCAAGAGCGTTTTCTCGTCGACCAACTCCATTTCGGTGATGCCCTTCTTCATTAACAGAACGGTCGTGTTTCTATTAATCAGTTGTAACATGTCCCGATCGGATGTCAGAATCACGACTTCCTTTTCCGGATGCTTGTGGACCATGGTCCCGATGATATCGTCGGCCTCAAACCCTTCGAGTTCAAAGCGACGAAGTGGTACGTGGTCTAAAAACTCTCTAACGAGTGGGAACTGTGAAATCAGCTCTTCTGGTAGAGGTTTTCGTTGTGCCTTATAATCCTGATAGGCATTGTGGCGATGGGTCTTTGCGGCAGTATCGAAGGCAATGAGCGTATAGTCGGGATTAATGAGCTCCAGTGCCTTGCTGAGCATATTTGAAAAGCCAAACACCGCATTGGTCGGTTGGCCTGATTTCGAGGTCATACGATGATTCAATGTGGCGTAGAAAGCGCGAAAGACCATTGAATTTCCGTCGATTAATAAAAGTTTTTCCATATTTTCTCCTTTTAACTAGATTCAGCGAGTACTAAGAGCGTTTCAAGATTTTGATACATGATAGATAAATAGTTATGGCCATTCAGGCGATCCGAATCGCTAAGCATAAATAAGTCATGGAGCGAAACCCTAGTGAGTGATAAATTGTTGCTTATCTGCCACGATAATTCTACCATACTTGTTGGAAGAATCGGCTCGACGACCAAGTAATGGATTTCTTCCTGTATCACGACTTCCTCAATGGCACTCAGTTGACTAGCACTGGGCAAGACACCAAAGCGGGAGAGGACGACGGGATAGACATCTATATTATAGGATTGACTCCAGACCGTAAAAGTCGGGGTCATGCTGAGCATTCTGATGCTTTGTGAATCGGCTAATCTTTGGTAGGCCGCGTCTAGCTTTATGAGATCTCTTTTCAGTTCGTCATAGCGTTCATTAAAAAGCTGTTCATAATCAGGTAGGCGATCAATTAGCGTGTCCCTCATCGTCGCGGCCATTGAAGAAAGGATAATGGGGTCCATCCACAAGTAGGTATCCTGACGATAGAGGTCCGTACCGCTTTGATTGAGAGTGGTGGATTGAACTTCCTTATTGTTACTGTTGTAAAGATGAGAGGACGAAGTTGCGGCCAGATCGACAATCTGGACCCCCTTCTTCTGAATCTGCGACGTATATAAATCAAGGTAGGGTTCCAATTGCGCAATCCTAAAGACGATGTCGTCTTCACTCATTCGATTGAGGGCTGATTTATTGATAGTGGAGCGACTGGCGATGGAGCCCGATGAGATATTCTCAATCACCACTTCTTCGCCTGCGAGTCTTTGGGCTACGTACTCAAGGGGATAGGCCGTCACATAAATGCTAATTTGTGTCTGGCTACAGCTGACAAGTGACAATATTAAAAGAGTAGATAATAATAACCGTAGCATTTTCATGAGTTATTCCTCCCTATCCATGATGAGTATCTTTTCAGACTGGCGCTTGTATTGATCCTG
>JAAZEC010000249.1 GCA_012512495.1 Erysipelothrix sp. | reverse complement strand
TCAGGCTGTTACCTGCTCCACTGTCATGGTGTTGCCTTCAATTTCCAATGAAGATTGAATTGTTTTAATCCGGTTTTCACCTGAGTTCGGTAGGTGGATGAAACAGATACGCAGTCTTTACTTCTCCAATTTTTTCGGAAATGGAAACAACCTTTGCCAATATCAAAGGCGTTATTTTATAGGGAGGCTTCATTCTATGATATCATTTGATAGCATCAAAGATATAAAATAAATCTCATACTAATTAATCTCAGCTTGTAGGCAATAGTATTGCAATCTATCTACATCAACCCACTCAAATCTACTTTATAAAACTCAGGTGCTGCACAGCTCTTTTCTAAGAACATTGCCATATAGATTGGCGCGTAAGTAAATTTACCTTCTACACTAAGATTGTCGTTATTGAATACAATGGCTTCAGGAAGAATATACTCACCACAGTCCATAATGTTTGACAGGGCGCGATGTACATCATAATCTTTACCTGATTTCACCTCTATAGGGATAATTCTTCCTCCTAATTCAATAACGAAGTCAAGTTCCCCACGCTTCTTGTTGTTATAGTAGTAAGGTTCTATTCCATGCGCGACTAATTCTTGAGCTACTGCGTTTTCGTATATGGAGCCAAAATTTATATCCTTATCTCCTTTGATAATACGTAATTGTATTCCCTCGGCGTATTGAGCCGCAAGCAAACCAATATCACTTTGAAAAAGCTTAAACAGACTCCTTGAGTGTGAAAGCAACAAAGGAACTTTTGGTTCTTCAATATTATATATTGGCAAAGCAACACCTGCATTCTTTAGCCACAAGAAACTATTCTGATAGCGTTCATATTTCGCATGCTTATTCAAGCGTTTCAAAATAAATCGTTTGTTTTTGGCGTTCAGTTCAGAGGGGATAAGATTAAAGATCTCCTCAATGTTCAACTTATTCTTGGGATCGTACTGTGCAATATCACGTTTGTATAGTCGAATGATATCTTGTTGTATGACCATAACCTCTTGCAGGTTGTTGCTCTCAATGTATTTACTTACAGCTGCAGGCATACCACCCACGACTAAATAGAGACGGAAGAGTTCCATCATCTTCGAATGAATGAAATCATCTACTGGAGTCCTATTTTCCCATGAATGGCGTAATGATTCAATAATTTGTTTGTTGATACCTACACCAGATATAAATTCTTCAAAGTCGAGAGGATACATATCCTTTACACCCATATAACCAACAGGCTCTGAACGAAGATCTTTAAGTCCCACGCCAAGCAATGAACCACTTAAGATGTATCTATATGAACCCTCATCTACCAAGAATTTAATGTCCGTTACAATTTCCGGATACACTTGAACCTCATCAAAAAAGATTAATGTTTCTCCTTTAATCAACGGTTTGGTTGTTATTGCAGAAAGTCGAAGTAGAATGTCCGAGCTACTCTTTGCTCCTTTGAAAACAGATACTGCATTTGGATTTTCAATAAAGTTGATTTCAACGAAGCTCTTAAAAGTCTTGCCAAATTCACGAATAGAATAAGTCTTACCAATCTGTCGAGCACCTGTAATAAGGAGAGCATTACGATTTGTTTCGTAATAACTACGTATATAGGAATCAATCTTTCTTTCTAGCATAACACATTATTTATCAAATAAAAATCATTGTTTTATCCATTTTTCTAATGCAAAGTTAATGAATATATCCACTTTTCCAAGAAATATAACGATATAAACGCCGCTTTTCCAAGAAGGAAAATCCGAACGAACTTCTCGAACTCCTTATCCCTTTCGACTAGATACCAGCCTATCGCACGCAGTTATGCCGGAGCATCCCTTCTGGCGGAGCTGATGATAAACAAGTACGTGAATCACCTGCCCTTCTACCGCCAGATACAGATGATGAAACAGATGGGTGCCAATCTGCCACCACCCACGGTCAATGATTGGTTCAAAGATACAG
>JAAZEC010000248.1 GCA_012512495.1 Erysipelothrix sp. | reverse complement strand
TGATTTACAACTATCCTGATGGAGCCTTCCAACTAGCCCAACAGACAACCATCAAAATGGCCGACCTAGTCATCGAATCCATCGAGACCACCGAGCATTACTTGCACTCAGGTGACAAAGAAGATTACGACGTCATCATGCAGCTGGAGGAACTTGTCGATAACCTTGACACTGATCTGACCACCTATCTTCTAAAGATAGCTACTCATGCCTCAGACACTGGTGTCATAGCCGAGACTTACACGAAGCACTTACAAATCATCAAGAACTTTGAAAGAATGAGTGACCTCTGTGTAAACATTGCTGAGTTCTATTACCTCATGTTCGATGCCAGAGAAACCTTCAGTAAGCCAGCTATGGAAGATATCACTCAGTTATATCAAATGGTCTACGATCTATTACATCGTTCCATTGATATCTATGTCACTGAAGATTCCTCTAGTTATGAAATCCTCCAACAAAACGAAAAAGACGTTAACGAAACAGAAATCGCAATGCGCGAACGTCACTTCCAACGCATGGCAGAAGGTCAAGGCGGAACAAAAGTCGCCAACAGTATCTATGTTGATGTCTTGGGGATGCTAGAAAGAATCGCGGACCGTGGTGTCAGCACTGGACGTTACACCTTCTCCGTCATTAAAGAACACGAGCCCGATATTCAAGCACAGAACTAATAACCCAAAAAAGAGGATGATTATCATATCATCTTCTTTTTCTTTCAAAAAAGGCAACTATCAATATTGATAGTTGCCTTTATTACAGTTAATTGGTGCGGGTGAGAGGACTCGAACCTCCATGGTTGCCCGCTAGATCCTAAGTCTAGTGCGTCTGCCAATTTCGCCACACCCGCAAAAAACTAGCAAGTGAATTATAACACACTTCGCAAACAGTTCAATACCTAAATTAAAATATTGTACTGCCTGCTAACGGCGAATCCAGCGACACGTCACAAACCAACGATAAAAGTACTTAGTAAGGAAAGATTTCTGTTCAAAAATCTTCTCAGAACTTGCCTCAATGAAACTGAAAACCTTACGAGCCTCAATCTCACTCGCCAACTGTGTTGAGTAAACAACACGCTCAATGATAGGCGTAATTTCCTCTTGATGGAGGTTCAGGCGAACCAGGGTCTCCTTGATGGAATCACTCTTATCGACACGATCATGAGCAATCTTCAGAAGATCCCTCCAGAGATAGACGATCAGATCCCTTTCACGATCCTTGAAATGACGAAGTAGGTAGCCTTCGCTATGGCGCTCCTTCACTAGGTCACTCCATTTCTTAATTAGATAGCCCAGTAGTGCTAACGTAGCCATCAAGACTAGATAAGGGGCAACTGATTCCGTTGGCTCCGGTTGTTCAACGTCTGGCTGTTCACCTGGCTCATTAACATCGGGTTCTTCATCAGGGACAGGAGGAACATCGACATCCACGTCATCATCATCGTCCAAGTGACCGGTCACGTTCCCACTATCGAGAGCAATCAAATGCTGGGCAGACGTCGCATCGACAGGAAACCAGCCAATGGTACTAAGATTGACTTCAGTCCAAGCATGGGCGGTATTCGTCGTAACCGTCCGTTCACCATTCTCATCACTAGTGGCAGGAACCACGAAACCTTCCACGTATCTGGCATCAACCCCCACATCCTGAAGGAGAATAGTCAAAGTCGAACCAAAGTACACACAGTAGCCGACCTTGTTCTCCAAGAACCATTCAATTACTGAGTCCTCAATCGGCACATTGGCTACATTTAGCGAATAGAAATAGTTGTTATGAAAGTGATTGATAGCTGCCTGAATCCATAGTAGCTTATTCTCAGCTACGGGCAACTCCTCATAAATGATTCTGTGCAACTCAGGGTCGTTGACTCTAACCATATTCTCATACTCATATTTCTCGACACTCTGTAACACATCATACCCAGCATTGAGCACCTCACTCAAACTCTGATTACGAGTCGGCACCGCATTATCTATCAGCTTGTAACCGTCGTTTCTAATCAGCCTTGAGGACGTCATTTGACCATCCAGGTTGTACCTAAAATTATTATCGTTCAACACCGCAAGGTTAGGCCAATCACCGAAATCGAAATCAACATCATTACCCATACCAATCATTTGGGGGCTAGAACTCGTAAACACCGTATGGAACGTCCGATTCAACGGAACAATCGATAACGGATAAATCTCATAAGCACTGAGACCACTCCGCTCTTTCAAACCATAGCGATACACATTATTTTGATCATAAGTCACTTCCACATTACGGAAAGGAAGAGCACCCTCCATACTGGAGCGAAACCACACATTATCATCAAACTCATTAAAGATCGTACCCCGTAGATAGAAAGCATGACTCGGTCCTGTAACCCTCATGTACGGCTCATTCGTCAACTCGGCAGGTCCACCAATTCTGGTATTACCCGCATTGAAACCAACCTGGTTCAAGGAGAAATCACTCGAAGCAGTCCGCCGTGGCCCATCACCAAACTCATTGATCCAATCCGAAAAACCATCATTAAAGAAAGAAGTAGAAGGTATCAGTGTCGAAGCAGTCAGTGCCAACACCACCACCAGAATTATACTAGGCCACGAGGGAGCCCTCTGACTAACCTTGTGGTAACCGACAATACCCGCCACACTAAAGAGACCAAAGACAAACAAAAACAACCACTGGTTATTAAGCTGCTCAGCACTAATGAAGAACAGCGGAAAGATCAGTATTAAC
>JAAZEC010000039.1 GCA_012512495.1 Erysipelothrix sp. | reverse complement strand
GGTGAGTTCTACCGCTTAGACAGTGATCAACAAGTGGTTGGTGTCTGGAATCCAATGGTCTACGTTGAGGTTTATTACTAGCCTGTAGCGATTGGCGAAGAAGAACAAGAACGTGCAGGAATGCCCTTTGGTAAACAAGAAGTACTTACACATAGTGTGGATGGCTGGAGCTTCCTCAACGAGGAACTAAGTCATTTGCGATTGATTAAACTGAGCAATTTGAACGAGGAAGAGAACTTCTACCTCTATGATGTTGAAGAAGAAACTCTGTTGAGATTCACGGACGCTACAATTGAGGTAGCGGGTGAGAAGCTCAGTAGTAAAGTCTCAACCCCATGGTACCAAAATGTTAATCAGGATCTTCTATTGGTAGTGGGTGGGCTGCTCATCATCAGTGGTGTTGCTGCCAGTATCTACCTCTATAAAGACAAGAAAAAGAAAAAAACTGAGTTCTAGCGTGATGCTAGAACTTTTTTAATCGATGGGGCAGATGGACCAAGAACGACCATTAAAGAAAAGAAAACGGTATTGGTTCTGTATCAGGCAAGTAAAGCGTTTCCCCTGTAAGCCGTATTTAAGAGAGGCACCTTCCTGTATGGCGGTGATACGATCGATTTTGTATTTTGTATCATCATCCCACAGGAGGTACAAAGGGATAAAACGGCCGTCTTGATAGTATTTAACGACGACATCGATGTTATGACTCGCTGCCTTTATCATTACTTAATCCCTTCTTTCAAGTAGGAAATCGGATAAATCACATGTTCGGATTTAGGATAGAAATGGGAAAGATGGCTATCCACCGACAGGATAGCACGTCCCACGCTATAGGGCCCAAAACGTCGGCGAATCGTCGCCAAGGCCTCATCAATCTGAGACTCCTTCGGGTCATTGACCTCACTAAATAGATCGAAAACCTGGTAATCACCATGGGCCACTAGCTGGAATACCTTGATGCCAATACCTCTCAGTGGTTTCTCAAAATCGTAGAGTTCCTCAATCAGTGCCAAAGCCACCGTCACAATATCCGCCGAAGACTCAATGGTATGGCTAAGCTTACGCTGTTTCGACTGGGAACTAAGCTGAAAATCACGCACGCTCACCGCAACACCCCGCGCCACAAAGCCCTGTTCCCGTAAGCGATCGGCCACACTCTCCGCCAGACGATAGACAATGATTTTAATATCGTCCCAGCTATGCAAATCCCTCACCGCCGTGATACTATTACCGATAGATTTAATCGCGGGACCATGATAGTCATTCAAGACACCACCCTGATCGATACCATGGGATAATTGATACATGAGACGACCCCATTTCCCAAAACGCCTCGTCAGATACTCATCGGTACACTCCGCTAAATCACCAATCGTATGAACCCCCAGCTCATAGAGTTTCTTCGTCGTCTGTGAGCCAATAAAAAGCAGTTTATTCACAGGCAGGGGATAGATAGTCTCATGTAGCGATTCACGCTTAATAAGCACCATCTCCTGAGTACCCGCCAGATCAGAGCCCAGTTTAGAGAATATCTTATTATCACTCACTCCAATAGAAAGGGTCAGACCTAGTTCATTATGGACGCGCTGAATGATCTCATTCGCAATGTGCACCGGTGAAGGGTAGAGTCGAAGGCTAGCCGACACATCAAGCCACGCCTCATCAATCCCAAACGATTCAATCTTATCCGTGTAGTCGCGATAGATGTTCATGACCTTATTAGAGAATTCCAAGTAGAGTTTAAAACGAGGAGGCACAATCACTAACTCAGGACACTTCTGATACGACTTCCATAGCGGCTCCCCCGTGGACACTCCCGCCCGTTTAGCCAAAGCATTCTTAGTTAAAATG
>JAAZEC010000247.1 GCA_012512495.1 Erysipelothrix sp. | reverse complement strand
TTGTACTTCATCGTACAGGAGCCTAGAGGATAGAATCCCTCATCGATGGAATAGATGTTCTTGGACAGATTCGTGTAGTGTCGAACAATATCAATCTCGGCCAGTTCAGGAAGCTTCAAAGAGGCTTCTCTTGAAGTGGACAGCGTTGTCTTATTTACTTGGGAAGGTGGTAACTTGAAGGCACTTCTTCCCGGTGAGCTTTTATGAAATATAGTATTCATGAGAGGACCTCCCTTATGATGTGTGCAACCTTATCCATTTCGTCTTTAGTATTGACCTCAGTGGCGCACCAGAGGATTTCGTTGTCATTGAGCTTCAAACCACCCAAGATGTTCTCTTTCTCTAAAGATTCCAGTATCATTGAGCTCTTATCTTTGGTAATTGTGACGAACTCATGGAAGAATTCCCCATCATACTTCAGTTTAAGACCATCAATTTGTGTGAGGCTATTCGCTAGGTAATGGGCATGGTCGACACAGCGCTGGGCAATTTCACGCAGACCCTGAGGTCCAACGGTCGCCAGGTAGATGGTCGCACGGACAGCCATGAGCGATTGATTCGAACAGATGGATGAAGAAGCCTTTTCACGGCGAATATGTTGTTCCCGGGCTTGAAGGGTTAGTACGTAGGAAGTCTGACCTTTGTTATCAGTGGTTTCACCAACAATACGTCCGGGGAGTTTCCTCATCATTTCTTGGCTCGCACTCATGAAACCAAGGTAGGGTCCACCATAAGAGAGAGGTAGACCTAGTGGTTGTCCTTCTCCCACACAGATGTCGGCACCACATTCCGCAGCGTTTGGCAAGATGGCCAGTGCGATAGGGTTCGCTCCCATGATGGTTTTGATGTCATGTTCTTTCGCAATCGTGGAGATGGCTTTGACATCTTCAATCAGTCCATGGTAGTTCAGCTGTTCCACGTAGACACAGGATGTCTCTGAATCAATCAGGCTTTCAAGAGAGTTGATGTCAGTTAATCCATCCTTGCTGGGAATAATCTCATAGGGCATATCGAAGCAGTAACAGTAGGTCAGAATCACTTTCATGACCCCTGGGTTAATGGTCTCGCTAATGAGCACACGGTGACGTTTACGATCCTGTGCCATCATGAGCGCTTCCCCCGCAGCATTGGAGCCATCGTACATGGATGCGTTGGCGGCATAGAGTCCAGTCAATCGCGTAATCATCGTCTGGAATTCAAAGATGGTTTGTAAAGTTCCTTGGGCCACCTCTGCTTGATAGGGTGTATAGGAAGTCACATATTCGCTACGTGAGCTCAGGTGATTGACGATGGAAGGGATGTAGTGTCGATAGGCACCTGCACCACGAAAGAGACTCGGATAGACTTTGTTCTTGTTTGCTATCTGGGACATCTTTTGAAGGACTTCCATTTCACTGAGCCCATCCTCTAGGTTAAGTTTTCCTTTGAGGCGTGCTGGCAAAGGGATATGGGCAAATAAATCTTCAAGTGTATTATGCTGGGTAGCTTCCAGCATTTCTTTTATTTCATGGGTACTTGCGGCAAGGTAATCGGCCATCACGAACCCTCCTTAACAAATTCTAGGTACTCCTCTTGGCTCATTAA
>JAAZEC010000038.1 GCA_012512495.1 Erysipelothrix sp. | reverse complement strand
TGCTTACGCTTTGATTGTGTCACGCTTGATGTTCAACACTGGGTATAAACTCGGTAAGAACTCGGTAGTTCAACTTCTTCAAGGAAGCCGTGTCAAGACAGTCACTCAATCCTTGGGAGCTGTTGGAATGATGGTATTAGGTGCCTTGGTTGCTAGTAACTTGAACATTGTAACGCCACTCTCTTTCCAAATCGGAGAAGTTGTTACTCAAATTCAACCGATGTTGGATTCAATCTTACCTAAATTCCTGAATATCGTCGCCTTCTTCTCAGTATATTGGACGCTTAAAAAGGGATTCAAAACCAACACAATTATTATTCTTATCTTCGCTGCGGCAACGGTTCTTAGTTTATTAGGCATTCTTTAGAATTAGAAAGAGGAAAACATGACTTTATTAGAAAAACATCGCGAGATCTTTAAGACAGACAAACCAATTATAGGCTGTGTCCATTTGATGGCAATGCCAGGCACTCCTTATTATGATGCTTCTGTTACGATTGAGCAGCAGATTGAACGGGCGAAACGCGAAGCCGAGATCCTAATGGATTTAGGTTAAGATGCGCTAGTCTTCGCTAACGAAGGCGACCGTCCTTACTTGACTGAAGTGGGACCGGAAGTGATTGCAACTTATGTAAGAATTGCGTCAGCCGTCATTCCAACACTGACCATACCTTATGGTTGCGGTGTCTTGATTGATCCTAAAGCAACTATTGCCGTGGCTAATGCCATTGGAGCAAAATTTGTAAGAACCTATGTTAGTAACTCGTATGAAGGAACCTTTGGTCCTCAATCGTTCTCACCAGCAGAAATCTTCAGATACCGTTCCAACATTGGTGCTGAAGCGGTCAATGTGTACACATACTTTGAAGCGCATGCGGGTGTTAGCTTAGACACTCGTGACCTAAATGATCAAGTCAGTAGCGGGTTTGCTGCCTTACCAATCAATGGCATGCTCATTGGTGGACCTCGTGCAGGTTTACCTCCAGAAGCATCGACGCTTGCGAATGTAAAGAAAACCTTCCCGGATTACCCATTAATTCTTGGAAGTGGTGGAAATCCTGATAACATCAAAGAACTCTTGCAATATGCGGATGGTGTTATTATTGGAACCAATATTAAGAAAGACGGCTATCTCTATAACGAAGTTGATTATGAAAGGGCGAAACGGTTCATAACAGCAGCGAAGGGGTAGTGCGATAAAGACTCACAGCAGTGAGTCTTTTTTTACCCAATATTAATATATGTTAGTGAGCTTTTATGCTATATTAGTCGTAAGAGGGGTGACTTATGGTAGCTTACGGAGAGTATATTTCATTTCTTAGTTTGGAACACTGGCTGTACATTGGCTGTCTGGTGTTAGTGGCTTACGGGTTGTTCAACAACAAAAAGTGGATCAGAGACCACAGGGATAGGGTGACGTTGGTCATCCTCATCTGTAGCGTGGCCCAACAGATTCTATTGTACGGATCGTACTTTGTGATCTTTGATTTTTCATTAGCGGAATCATTGCCGATACATATCAGTCGTATCAATTCTATTCTGGGCATCATTTTCTTGTTGAGTAAGAACCGGAACGTGTACAATGCGCTGTGCTATTTTGGTATCTTTGCCTGGCTCAGTTTCCTTTATCCAAGCAGGGTCTATGGCATTACCCATCCCATAGGAATCAGCTTCGTGGTCAATCACGTCATCACGTTATTGATGCCATACTATGGAATGATCGCATATGACATGAGAATAAAAACCAAGGATCGACTCACTGTCTTCTATTGGTTCTTGGTTTACCTAGCCGTGGTCATGTTGGTGAATCCCTTGGTAGATGGTAACTACTTCTATTTGAAACACAAACCAGTGCTGGCAACAATGCCGGACTACCTGTACATTCCATTAATCATTCTCTTCACGTATTTCCTGTTCACACTAGCGGAGCTCTTCTACATGAAGATTGAGCTCAAAATCAAAGACATACAGGAATTAGAAGTTAGTCAGACATAAAATAGTATTTAATTGAAAAGAGAGTACCCTTGTTGAGTTGTGAACTGACGGAGATACTACCACCGTTGTCCTCAATAAGAGATTTCGAGAGGGCTAAACCAATGCCGATACTATTTTTAGAATAGTTTTTACCTTTATAGAAACGCTTGAAGATATGGGGCAAATCATCTTGATCGATACCTAGCCCATGATCTTGTATATCAATCCTCGTAAAGAGCTTGTTTTCAGAGAAATTGATATTGATGGTGGAACCCTCATGAGAATGCTCGATGCCATTCTTAAGGATGTTAGTCATCGCTTCGACTTGCCATTTCTTATCGATGTTAAGGGTGATATCATTGGGGCCCATGATTTCGATGTTCACGTTTTTCAATTCGGCAGCGATGTCAACACGTTCAATAGCCGTGGTTATGAGTGAGAGTACTTTGACGTTTTCGTTTTTAAAGGATAGGGTGTTTGAATCCAGTTTTGACAGAATTAACAAGGATTCAATCAGCTGATTGATAGTAGCCATTTCTTGTTTGGTCTTACGGATGAGGGATAGCCTCGCTGTTTGTTCCATGTCAGCATTGTCATACAAGTTCTCCAACATGACGGTAACGGAGGTCAGTGGGGTCCTAATCTGATGGGAAATATCAGCTAATGATGTTTTCAAACTCAGTTTATCTTTGAGCGAGTTATCTGCGATTTCCCGTAGCATGACGGTCGTCTTAGTGATTTCATTCTTCAGAATCGAGAGTTCATCTTCTCTATTATCGTCAATCTGTAAATCATAATTGTGCTGGTTAATCTGTTCAATCGTTTGGGTGATTTTTTCGATCTCTTCTCTGCGACCCTTATCATAGCGTGTCAACACCAGCATCATCAGAGCAAAGAAAACAGAGACCAGGATTAGGTTACTCACAAAGAACTGAACATAGTAGTCATCGTTGATAGGCACTAGTGAATCCTTATCGATGTCAATTCCATAATCACGTAAGGTATTCAGGTAATCGGATTCGCTGGTAATGATGTTAAGGATGTCGACCTGGTTGGTCTCGGGATACTTCTCAACGATATAGCTAATCAAACTGTCAATCTTTCGGTTGAAATTTCTTGTATACAGTTCGTACTGATACTGGTTGAAAGCAACCATGATCAAGAGGAAAACAACAAACAGAAGGCAGACTCTTTTGAGAGTCTGAATGCCATTAATTTTGCGTTTCATGGAAATCAATCCTGTATCCCACGCCTTTAATGGTGGTAATTAAATCGGTGTTTAGTTTAGCACGGATTCTTTTAATATACACTGTGATGGTGTTCTCATTCACATCGTTACCAGTCCATTCCCACACTTTGTCGAGAATGAAATCACGTGGAATGACACGATTGAGATTGGTCATCAATAAGTGGAAAATCCGGAGTTCTAAACCTGTGAAATGGACAATCTGTCCATTCTCCCTAACTTCTTGTTTCTCAATATCGAAAGTAACGTCTCTGACCTTGATGATGGACGTTTTATTGAGCCGTAATTGAATCTTTTTAACACGAGCTAACAGTTCCTTAGTCGAGAAGGGTTTAGTGATATAGTCTTCGGCACCAAGGGTCAGACCATCAACGATAACGTCCTCATCGCTTTGGGCACTCAAAATAATCGTGGGGATCTTGCGATGGATGATTTGTTCTTTATAAAGATCTAAACCATCACCATCGGGCAACCCCAGATCCAGGATAATGAGCGTTGGGGTGTGCGCCTTTAAATAGGTGACTGCTTCACGATAGGAACTGACCGTCCTGAGTGAGTAGCCCTGATTAGTGAAAGCGTAGTCCAAGCTCTCCGCAATGTTTTGATGATCTTCAATTAATAGAATGTTCATTGTGCTCACCTGTTATCTAGTATATCACTTAATGATTGGTCTTACGAATGGTTTCAATGATGTTCAGTTGTTTCAGTTTGTTAATCGAATACCTCATAATCGTAAATACAATTACGAAGACAAATATGAAAGCAAGATGGATTGCCCCAAGGGGTAGACTGTAGGAAGCTTCCATACTCGGACTAGTATTGAAGGCGAACTGGATGGCTAAGGATCCCAAGATTCCGAAAATAATACCTAGTATTAATGACTGGGTCGAGTAGAATAGAGTTTCCAAGTTTATCATTTGATTGAATTCACGTTGGGTCATCCCCACGCTTCGCAGCATAGCAAACTCGGATTGTCTAAGTGTCATGTTGGAGGTAATTGTATTGAAGATGCTAGTCACCCCAATCAGCGTGATAATGCCGATGAATCCATAGACGAAGTAGCTTATCAACTGGATGTACGTTTTACTTTGTTGAACCTCAGCTTCCATGTTGTAGGTAAGGGTTTTGGGACTCATTTCAGTGATCTTCTCAACAACAAGTGAGGGATCTTTGGCATTGATGTCTATTGAATAGGGGATAAACTCGAGTGTGTCTTGGTAGGTTTCTTTATTAAGAAGAAGATAGGTATTATGAATGTAGTAAAAGTCGTCTTTATATTGTGGTTTATTAGCTATTTGAACCTCAATTTCAATCGTCTTATTGTTGATGAACCCGTGAATCACATCATTGGTTTCATAGTTATAGATTCTCACGTCAGTTGGTTGCTGGTTCTCATCATGAATTTGAGTCCAATCGTACAGGATTCCACCATTAAAATCAGTATCGATTGACAGTTCATTGGCGTATTTCTGAAAGAACTCTTCATCTAAAGCAACGACACCCAACATTTCCAGATTAATCGGATCACCCCCCTCATTAAGAACATCTTGATCGAGAAGGTCTATGTAAGGGGAGTCTGTCAAAATATAGGTGGTACGCATCTTTTCGACCCCCTCTATTGCTTCAATCTCTTCTAGATCAGCGGGTGTTAAATTCCTGATTTGATTGAAGGATAAATTGTACTCTGACATCTCGTACGCTTTGGTTGTTTCACTCAGCATCCGAGAAGAGAAAGTGCTCAGTGATAAAAAGGCAAAAACGGTAACGGTTAGCGAGATGATCGTCGTCCGGTATTTTCGGCCACTTCGCTTCAGGTTTTTGTAAGCTATGACTCCACCCATCCCAAAAATCTTGTGAATGAGGGCAGGAGTTTTCAGTGCTTTGGTAGGTATTTTGACTTCATTGGACTCACGCATCAGTTCAATCGGGCTAATCTTGCTGGTTCTTTTAAGCGAGGATTGGGCCGAGAGGTAGATGGTCAACATTCCCAGTAAAGAGGCAATGACGATGCCCTGCCAGGAAACCAGGAAGGGGAGTGAGGTACTACCTAGCAGGTTTGGCAACACATTATTGACAAGCTTAATAAACAGAAAGTTAAGCAGGACTCCAAACAAAACACCCAGAGGTATCCCCACGAGCCCCAACAGGAAGGTCTCCGTTAAAAGCTGCTTCTTGATTTGTTTCTTGGTAGCACCGATGCTGGTAATCATGCCTAGTGTTTTGATTTTCTCACTGGTTGAAATCGCGAAGGAGTTCCGTATCGAAAACACGCTGGTCGTAACGATAATAAATACGAGAACTGATACGATCGCTAGGATGACTCTAAGCGTACCATCGCCGAAATCAAGAGCTTCCCATGCCAGTAACTCATGGTTGATTGAATAAAAATCGTATTGACCATTAGTGGATTCATAAAGGTTGTTAATGCTATCAATGCCCAAGAGTTCGGCGACATCCTGCTTATAGTTACCAGGGTTTAAGAAGGTCACATAGCTGGTATAATCGGTGCTCTCATAGCCCGTGGTGAACGCCTCATAAGTACCGTAGTTACCAGAACGATCAATAATACCCGTTATCTTAAACTGTTGTGTAAAGGGTTCAATAACATTACCAGAATCATCAATGTTTTCTGGAAGTGAACCAATCTCTAACTCGATTGTGTCACCAACCTTATATCCCGAATCATAAGCCGCACCAAGACTCAACACCAGTTCGTCCTTCTTGGTAGCGAGTTCACCTTCTATAAGGGTATAACCGTTTTTTTCAGGGGTATCTTCGCCACTGAATGATTTAATGCTGATGTAGGGCAACAGCTCGTAATTATAATCAAATTTGGCGTAACCGACTCTTGCTTCTACGATGACTTCATCAAGATCTTGATTCGCCCTAATCGTTTCAACATCTTCCTCTGAAAGATTATAAAGAGCCATGTGATAGGGACCACTTGATTGTTTCTGGTTTTCAATCATGCTCTGTATTAAGCTGGAACCCAAGCCGGTAATGGCCACGATAAGTGAAACCGACAACATAATCCCGACAATGATACCGATACTGCGCTTCTTATTCAGTCGGATATCTCGCTGTGCTAATCTACCCATGATTGACATTTAAAAGTCCTCAACAATCTTGCCATCTTCCAGTCGGATAATCCGGTTAGCCTCTTTGGCAATATCAGCATTGTGCGTAATCATGATAATGGTCTGCTTGTTATCACGATTTGATTTCTTGAGAAGTTCAATGATTTCCTCACTATTCTTGCTGTCGAGATTCCCCGTGGGCTCATCTGCGAGAATGATCGCCGGATTGGTAATCATCGCTCTGCCAATAGAAGTTCTCTGTTGTTGACCACCAGACAGTTCATTAGGAAGGTGATTTTTTCTATCGGTTAGTCCAAGTTGATTCAACAGTTGGTCGATTTTCTTGGAATCTACTTTCCGTCGATCCAGTTCAATCGGCAGGGTGATGTTCTCTTCAACATTGAGAATCGGAATCAGGTTATAAAACTGGTAAATTAGTCCCACTTGGCGTCGACGAAAGATCGCCAGTTTATCATCATTGTAGCCAAAGATATCCTGACCATCCAAGTAAACCTTGCCGCTGGTGGGCCTGTCGACTCCACCGATTAAGTGGAGTAAAGTAGATTTCCCACTGCCAGAAGCTCCGATAATGGAAATGAAATCTCCCTTTTCGACCGTGAAAGACACATTGTCTAGAGCCACCGTTTGGGTAGCACCTTTCCCATATATTTTTGTTAGATTTTCAATTTTCAAGATTTCCATGATCATGATTCTCCTTTAATTAGATATAGTTTAACATTCCAAAGTGACTATTAAGTGACTCATCGTCACTGTTCAGCCAGTCGTTAATGTATCCTGTTTCGATAGCACTATGATACAATTTCTTCATACGATAAAAAGATGGGAGAGTTATGAGAAAGAAAAAGAACAGCGCCATTATCGCGGGAATTAGCTTGCTAGTTATGGCCATTGTGGCCCCGATTGTCAACTTTGTCCTGTTACCAAAGCTTTACATCGCCGGAGATGCCACGGGTACCATCAGTGCCATCACCAACAACAGTCAATGGTTATGGGCGGTGATCCTTGGATTTCTTTTAGTCATTATCTTGGACATCATCGTCGCGCTCGTACTTCGTGAGTACCTCAAAGATGTCGATCGCTCCCTGTCCAACGTGAGCGCACTCCTACGGGTTCTCTATGCGTTGAGTTTCTTAGGAGCTC
>JAAZEC010000246.1 GCA_012512495.1 Erysipelothrix sp. | reverse complement strand
GTCTACACTCTTGGACCAACTGGCTTATTTTTCTATTCTTAGGGGGGCGACTAGGAAAGAAGCGATCAAGAGTGCGAAGTTCTGGATCAATCGTTTTGGCTTATCGGAGTATGAAAAGAAACATCTGGAAGTCCTGTCGAAGGGGAATCAACAGAAGAGTCAGATAGCTCAAGCTTTCTTGAATGATCCTGATATCCTCATTCTGGATGAACCCTTTAGTGGCTTAGATCCAGTGAATGCCCAGGTGTTTAAGGATATCATCGTCGAGTTTGCGAAAAATGATAAGCTGGTGATCTTCTCCTCACACCAGATGTCTTATGTGGAAGAACTGTGTGACGATGTGACGCTGATTGATAAGGGTCATATCCTAGTGAATGGTGATCTGAAGGCACTAAAGCGTGAGTTGGGAGAGAACAAGGCCGTAATTAAGGCTGATAATATGTCCAATGAGCACTTACTGGAACTGTTGGCTGAGCTCAGTCCTGAGTTGACTCAACAGGGAGTGGTTGTTACCTCACCTACTGGTAAGAGCCACCAGGAACTCTTGGTCCACTTGCAACAAACTGGCATTGAGATTGCGAAGTTTGACTATTATGAACCAAGCCTTCAGGATATTTTTGTTAGATTGGTGAGTGATAACCATGCGTAATTATTGGAATGTTTTTCGTTTTGAGGCGCTGGATTTACTAAAAAAGAAATCCACTTTAATCATTACTTTAGCGTTGAGTGTGATCGTGTTGGGTGTTGCCCTGTTGCCGATGATACTCGTGGAGGATGAGGCGAGTGAGCCCGATTACAATGAGTATCAACAACAGTTTGAGGGCGCTGCCTATCATCTGGGTGCGCTGGATGAATCATCTAGGGCGGTGTTGATTGAGAGTCTAGGGATTGAAGATCAACAGCTGTTTGAATCTTCTGAGGAATTGACTCAGGCTATCACGAACGAAGAGTACAATGTGGGCTTCGATGTGCATTCGCTCTTATCGTTTGAGACCATCTATTATAATCGGGTCTTGACCTCTTTTGAGAGCCTGTTTGGGAATGTCCTGTTGGATGTGTATCGCTGGCAGGAGTACGAGGCACTGGGTATTGATCCGTCTGAAATAATAGAGGTGGAGAACACTCAGGTGGAGAGTACGGTCACCATCCTTGGACGGGATAGTATCAGTAACTACTTTGTAACGTATGTCCTGTCTTTTGTGGTTTACTTTATCGTCTTGATGTATGGCAATACAATCGCTTCGAATGTGGCTCGAGAAAAAGATTCCAGGGCCATGGAGCTGTTGATAACGTCGACCAGGCCGACCCAACTCATCTTGGGTAAGGTGACCGCGGTCATTGGGGTGTCCCTCTTGCAGGTGGCATGTATTGTGATCTCTGGGTTGATTGGTTTCAGTATCGCTAAGGGTTCCTATCCTGAGGTGGTTCTGATGGTGTTTGAGAGCAGCCTGACTCCGGATTCGATCTTCGTGATGATCTTCTTCTCACTGTTTGGTTTCTTCTTGTACACCTTTATCTATGCTTCACTGGGCTCATTGGTGTCACGGATTGAGGATTTGGCTTCGGGAGTGATGCCGATTACTTTTGTGGCAATGATTGCCTTGTTCTTAGCGATGTTCTCAATTAATGATGTGGATGGACTCATGAATCGGATTGCTTCGATTGTGCCGTTTACAAGTTTCATTGCGATGCCTTCGCGCTATATGTTGACGGTGGTGTCACCGTTTGAAATGGCGTTGGCGATGGGTTTACT
>JAAZEC010000245.1 GCA_012512495.1 Erysipelothrix sp. | reverse complement strand
TTTCATTAATACTAATCTCGATAATTTTATCATTGTCAGTACGGATGCCGATCTTCGAACCAGCAATCTCACGCGTTACTAAACTCATATTAAATACCTCATAAAGACAGTCGCCAATCCTAAAAAGACAAGGAAACCGAAACTGTCAGTCATCGTGGTAACTAACACACTCGAAGCAATAGCCGGATCAATTTTCATTCGATTCAAGATTGATGGTATCAGGTAACCTAGCGCAGCGGCGAACAAAATTGACAACAACATCGAAGCCCCAACAATCATACCAATCTGTAGATCTTGACCAATCACAGCTCCCAACACAAAGGCCAGTGAGGATATCACTGCCGCGTTTATCAGGGCTGCTTTCATTTCACGATTGAAAACAAACATGGCATTCCCATCGTCAATCGTTCCAATGGCCAAGGAGCGAATCGTAAAGGTATAGGTCTGGCTACCAACATTGCCACCCATGCCCGTGACAATCGGCATCAAGGCCGCCAAGGCCACTACCTGGGCAATGGTCCCTGAGAAATAGGCCACAATACTGGAAGAGAGGATCGCGGTAAAGAGATTAATCACGAGCCATGGCAAGCGGGATTGAACCGTTTCCTTGACTGTCGAATCGGCCCGTTCATCCGCATCGATACCTGCCATCTGGTGGATATCCGCCGTCGCTTCCTGGGTGATAACTTCAATGATATCGTCGAAGGTCACAATCCCAATGATCTGATTGTGATCATTGACCACGGGAATCACCGGTAAGTTATACTTATCGAATAGTTTCGCGACATCTTCCTGGTCCATACTGTAGTGGACCGAGATCACATTGGGATTCATAATGTCAGCAATGGACACTTCGAAATCACTCGTCGCGATATCAGAGAGGCTAACGACACCCTTCAGGGTATTTTGTCGATCCGTCACATAGAGCGCATAGTGGGACTCCACATCGTCCTTGATTTCTTGGAGGTACTCCAGGACTTGTTTCACTTTTTTATTGTCATAGAGGTTGATGAACTCGCTGGCCATGATACCACCGGCGGATTCCGGAGCGTAACTCATTAGCTGGCTGACTTCTGTTTTGTTCTCTTCCGATAAGGATTCCAACAAGTCATCGACGATACTCTGGTCATCAATCGTCTCGATCATGTCGACCAACTCATCCGAGGACATTTCCTCTAGAATGGCCGAATGTCGATTCTTCTGAACGCGCTGTAAGAGCTCGTACTTGTCTTCCTGTTCTTCCTCGTCCAGTAGTTGCCCAATCATGTCATTTGGCAAACGGACTAGAATGGAAACAATATCTTCTTCACTATACTGATCATCATTGAGGATATCGAGGATATCCGAAGGATACACGAAGGGTAGATTCACTTTTAGTTGCTCATCGCTACCATGTAGCAAGAGATCAAACAGTTGATTATAGTTGCTCATGTTGTTTCACCATCATTGCCTCATACTCCTCTTCACTAAACTTACCCTTTTCAATGCCGACTTCCTTGAAGGAGCGCTGTGATTCATAGGCTTCCTTGACAATCTCTGCCACGACTTCGTAGCCCAAGATTGGGTTAAGGGAGGTCGCACTCATGAGGTTAGCCTCCACATTCTGTTTCAACTTCTCTTCATTCGCTCTCAAGCCTACCAAGCAGTTGTCAGTAAAGCTATTTATACTATCGCTTAGTAGATGGGTGCTGATGACCATCTTCTCGATCATGAGTGGCATCATAACATTGAGCTCAAAGTTGCCCTGACTGTTAGCGAGCATGAGGGTGTCCATATTGCCACTGACATTCAATAGCACCATCAACATCGACTCACACTGGGTCGGATTGACCTTACCTGGCATGATTGATGAACCCGGTTCATTGGCGGGAATGGATAGTTCACCATAACCCAAACGGGGTCCCGAAGACATGAAACGAAGATCATTAACAATCTTATAGAGCGAAGTTGTTAAGGCTTTGATCATACTCGCTGTATGAACCATCCCTATCTTAAGGGAGAGTTGTTCGAATTTATTGTTATGGACACGATAGTTAGTTCCAGTGACTTCAAGGATGGCACTCTCGAGTGCTTCTAAGTAGCCTTGGGGAGTATTAATACCCGTACCGACGGCACTGCCACCCAGGGCTAGCTCTTCTAGACCCTTAAGACTATCAATGATTAGTTGGCGATGGACCAGAAGTCCTGAGACATAAGCAGAGAATTCTTGGCCTAGCGTTAAATTAGTCGCATCCTGTAGATGGGTACGACCTGCTTTGAGTATGTCTTTGAATTCATCTTCTAGAACGTTCAATTGATTGATCATTTGATCCAGTGCCGGCAAGACCCTATTACTCAGAAGTTGGTGGGTCGTCAGGTGCATCGCACTGGGGAAGACATCGTTAGTTGATTGGGACTTATTGACATCATCGTTGGGATGAATGA
>JAAZEC010000244.1 GCA_012512495.1 Erysipelothrix sp. | reverse complement strand
GTTCTAGTAGGTAATTGAAAGCAAAGCCACTGTAAATATCCTGTGACTCCAGACGTTTCTTCGCTTGTACAAGAGCCTCTTGATAGGTCATGTTAAGCCAGACGCTCTCTTTGGTCTTCAGCAATTAGAGCTTCAATAATATCTTCTAGTTTGCCTTCCATGATGCGATCCAATTGGGTAATGGTTAGGCCAATACGGTGGTCAGAGACCCGGTTTTGTGGATAGTTGTAAGTACGGATCTTTTCAGCCCGGTCACCCGATCCAATCTTGGTTTTACGAACTTCGCCAATTTCACGAAGGCGTTCCTGTTCATAGAAATCATACACACGGGCACGGATGATTTGTAGGGCCATGTCACGGTTAGCGTGCTGTGAGCGGCCTTCCTGCATATTGACTGATATACCAGTCGGTGTATGGGTGATTCTGACGGCAGATGAAGTCTTGTTGACGTGCTGTCCGCCTGCCCCTGAGGCATGGTGGATATCGAAGACTAAGTCATCAGGATTGATGTCAACATCCTCTACGTCAACTTCAGGCAAGACTAAAACGGTAGCTGTGGAAGTATGGATACGACCTTGGGTTTCGGTCTTGGGGACCCGTTGAACACGGTGGGAACCCGATTCGAACTTGAAATGTCCATAGGCACCGTCACCTTTGATTTTAAAGGAGATCAGAGTAAAACCACCCGCATCTGAGGGGGCCGCTTCTAGGACTTCAGTTTTAAAGCCAATGTTGTCACAATAGCGAGTATACATACGATAAAGGTCACCTGCGAAGATGTTACCTTCATCTCCCCCTGCTGCTCCTCTGATTTCAACAATTGCGTTGTGATCGTCTTGTGGATCTTTGGGAATGAGTTGAACTTCTAAGCGTTCGACTAATTGGTCTTGTCTTTCAGTGAGTTCGTCAGCTTCCATTTGGGCAAGCTCTAACATTTCACTGTCACTCTCATTGTCTAAAACTTCTTGGGCTTGTTTTAAATGCTCCATGACATCTTTGAGTTCTTCGTAGCTCTCCATGATGGATTGGTTACGAGCATGTTCTTTGCCTAGGGCTGCCATTTGCTTGGGGTCGCTATAGACCTCTTCGTTGCCCATCAGTTCATTGATTTCTTTGTCTCTATTGGAAATTGATTCTAACTTGTTTAATAGTGCTTTCATTTTGTGTCCTTCCTTGCTGGATAGGTTGGCTTGTTTTCGATGACATGGTCATGTCGACAACGCGCCTCATAGCTTTCGGCTGCCCCTACTAGAATCGTAGGGTCATCGTATTTCGCTGGTTTTCCATTCACTAAACGCTGGGTTCTTGTGGCAGGAGCACCACAGACGGTGCAGACTGCTGTTAGTTTAGTGACAAATTCAGCCGTGGTTACCAGTGTTGGCATAACGCCAAAGGGTTCTGCCCTGAAGTTGGTATCGAGTCCTGCGCACATAACGCGTAAGCCTTTGCCTGCTAGTTCGTCAATGAGCAGTACAATGTCGTCATCAAAGAATTGGATTTCATCGATCGCGATAACGTCCACTTCCGGATGTTCATCAAGATAATCTTTTATTTCATGGCTATCGCGCACGTTGATACTGCTGGTGCTTGAGCCAGCATGTGAGATGACCTGATTTTCACTGTAACGATTATCAATGGTTGGTTTGAAAACGGCGACATTCTTCTTAGCGTATTCAAACACTTTAATACGACGGATTAGCTCCTCGGTTTTACCCGCAAACATGCATCCGGTGATTACTTCGACGTAACCAGGACGGTAATGATGATACATCATGATGATTCTCCTTCACACTTTCTCAAAAAAAATAAGGGTTTCCCCTTATTTTATACCATACTTTTTATTGAATTTCTCAACACGTCCATCAGCGCTTGCGAAACGTTGTTTACCAGTATAGAACGGGTGACAGTTAGAACAAGTATCAACACGTAACTCTTTCTCGGTTGATCCTAATTCAAATTCAGTTCCACAGCTTGTACAAACAGCTTTCATTGCATGATATTCTGGATGTATTCCTTTTTTCATAAGTCATCTCCTTCCGCCTTGAACCCTTTGCGAGTTCAAAGTAAGTTCTAAGTGCCATAAAATAATAGCACAAGTAGTCACATTACGCAAGTATTCACACTGCTCAAATCATATGTTTCTTCAATGATTTTTACTTACTTACATCCGACTTTTCATAACAGGGCATCACGAAATAGAAGAACCCACTATCCCCACTACCCAGCGAGCCCGCGATTACGTCCGATCCATAAGGTGTCAGGAAGTATGGATAGTTTTCCTCCGTGATCGCTAAGAGTAGACTACTCGGTTCATCCTCGTCAATCCTTTCCAGACTTACAAGGTATTGATCTTCTTTCAATGGATAGTCCTTGTTGATTCTCTCATAAAATGCAGCTTCCACATTTTCAGAAATTGCGAACACATATTCCCTATCAGTTTTTTTATCAGATTGTAGTTTGAATGTTAGGATATCCTTCTCTTCATCCAGCAAGGCATAGTAGTTAATGTCTTCACAGAAATACTCCCTCGTTTGTGCCGGACTACAGCCTACCATTAACAACAAACCGATTAAAGAAATTATTATGATTCTAAACCGTTTCATACGCTTGTCCCCTTTTATATATAGTATAGGTCAAACCTCATCATATCGTCAAAGATTTACGATGATAATGAACGATGCCAATAACTGCATAGAGAATCCCCAACAAACAGCCAATATTAGTAAAAACATCAGCCATCTATTTCTTTCGTTTAATTTTTTCAGTAATTATCTTTATGAGGTCGATATCTATTAACCTGAGCACGCAATAAATCAAGGTTAACCATGCAAAGAACTCCAAAATCTTGAGCTGGTTACTTTGCAAAAAGCTGTCAAAAGATATATATCCAGTATATCTCATTCCATCAATTGTATATAATACCCTATTCAAGGACAAGACAAATACGCTTAATATTATGTAAATATGTGCTGTTTTTTTGTTTTCACTCATGGTTTATCTCCTAATTTAACTAGTGATGTTCTTTACAAGAATGAGACCCTAAATACTATCTATAAGCATTTTGATCATTCTCACCGTGCATGCATATTATACACGATCTAGTTATTAATAAACACGCACCAATTCGTTGCATCCTGCCACTTTTTATAACATAATGGATATGTTGGAGGAAAAATAGCGATGGATAATGATTTAAGCAAGAAAATACGTGATTTGAGAATTTCAAATAATGATTCTCAAGAATCACTTTCAAAAAAGCTCAATGTTTCGAGACAAACCATCTCGAAGTGGGAAACAGGAATAAGTTGCCCTGATTTTAGTACAGTAATATTAATAGCAAACCTATACGGTTCAGACATGAACTATTTTGTGGACGAACAATTACCAACGGATAGAATCGATAATCGTAAAATGGAATCGCTGTTCATTTTAGATAATCCTTATTTTAAAATCGGAATGGTTATTTGCACATTAATTATTGCTCCATTTGCTGGACCACTATCATTACTTATTTCTATGCTCTATCTATTATTTAGCATTCACAATCGGAAGAAAACATGGACACTTATATTCCTTCTACTTGTTTTAATGGGAGTTTAACTATTATTTACAATTCTATTCCCTGGCCTGTTATCCTATTCTATTGGATATGAGCTTGTAACACAGATTTTGATTCTATACTAGATAAATGAAGAGCCTCTTAGAGACACGCTGTGTTGATTCTAGGAGGTTTGTTTATATTGGAATGAACTAATTAATATAGCAAGACAGCTTCTATTCAACTGTCAAAGTCAGGGTCATACCGTCAAATCTTTACGATGATAATGAACGATGCCCACAACTGCACAGAGGATTCCCAGCAAGCAGCCAAAGAGTATCCAGTCAAATCTTAGGATACCATCACCCAGAATCAAAGCCGCGTCCGCGTAGACGAAGGGAGTCACATATCTCAGAAACCACATATCCTCACTTAGGTTGTAGACTATCAACAAGAAATAGAGTATCAGGACGAGTCCTAGACCAGTTCCGATGTTCTGTTTACGATAGAAAGCAGATATTAGGAAACAGATGCCCATGATCTGTAGAAACATCAACCATTGACTACCATGGTAGGCAATGAGCTCTTGATAGGGTAGTGGACCCTCGAAGAATAGGAACGAGATCAAGCCTGTGATCAAGAAGACAATAGCCATCAGAGTCACATAAATGGTGACGCTTAGCAGTTTCATCAGCGTGATTTTGATTCTTGAAAGTGGGTGAGTGAACAAAAACTCAGCCGTGTGATAGCTCTCTTCTTTAGAGAGAATCGTAATTGCGCTCATTGCTGCGTACATAGAACCACCTAACGCGCAAACCAAACCAACTTCAACACCATAGTAACCAAGGACGGTCCCGATATTGAGGGAGCTCAATCCCATGGCTTCACCGAAGACACCCAGATTTTCAAACATCTGGGCAAAGTTTGCCATCTCGTCAACCATTGTGGAATAGATAAACATCATGAGCGCATTGAGGATAACGATACTGATGGTCCATATGAGCCATTGTTTCCTTTGGGAAACCATTTCAAATTTAAAGATGCTAAGCATGGTCATTGTCTCCATAAAAATGCATGAACATTTCTTCTAAGTCAGGATCGCTAATACTGAGGTTTTCCAGTTTCATACCTGACAGGCGATCTAGTAGCTGATTGATCTCGCCGGTATAGAGAAAGGAGACCTGTGAGTTCATGATGGTTAAGTCATGGACTCCTTCGATTGAATGAAACTCATCTCTAGTATTGAGGACTACCTTCTTCGTCTTGAGTGTTGCCATGGATTTAATGTCACTATTTTGGATGATTCGACCCTCTTTAATGAAGGCGGCACGATCACAGCTGTGCTGAATCTCAGATAGCACATGGGACGATAGAAAAACGGTAGCCCCACTGGCTTTCCTTTCGGCTAACAGCTTGAAGAATTCGTTTCTCATTAAGGGGTCTAGGCCACTGGTTGGTTCATCCAACAGATAGACTGGTGGTTCGTGTTGAAAAGCACAGACGATACTGACTTTCTTACGATTGCCAAGGCTTAATTCATCGATTCTTTTGTTGATGTCGATGTCAAAACGGTCAACCAGTTCGCTTGTTTGGCGATAGACTGCTTGACCTCTAAGTTTTGCTGATAGGGTAATAATATCTTTGACTTTACTGTTGCCATAAAAGAGAGCTTCTGATGGCATATATCCTACTGAGGCTAACAGCTGTTCCTTGTCCTTCCATGAGTCGAAGCCCATGATTGATGAACTACCGGAGCTTGCTGAAATGAGCCCGAGCAGGGTTCTGATGAGGGTGCTTTTACCTGCCCCATTGGGACCGATAAAGCCGAATATCTCATTGGGTTCAACATGCAGATCGATATCAAGAATACCGCGCTGTTTCCCATAATACTTAGTTAATTTATCTGCTTTAATCATTTTCTTTTGGTACTCTGTAAATAACTGCACCTAGTTCTCTTAGTTTTTCATCAATCCGGTCGTAGCCTCTATCGATATGATAGATATCATCGACCGTTGTGGTACCCTTGGCTATTAAGCCCGCTACAATCAGTGCAGC
>JAAZEC010000243.1 GCA_012512495.1 Erysipelothrix sp. | reverse complement strand
GTCAAAAAAACATTTGATGATTATCTTTATATCCGCTTGTCTAATTATGCCTTTTTTTGAAACGCTGGTTTTTCAATTCTCTGTTATCAGATTAATACAAATCTTTTTCAAAGATGTTAATGAAATGTTACTAGTGAGTCTTACAGTATCCACTTTATTGTTTTCACTAGCTCATCTTATCGGAAGAGAGTTTTTTGACGTTTTAACTAGAATTCCATTGGGAATTGCATTAGCTCTAGTATTCCTTATCTGTGATTTACGCGACTATCATCCAATTGTGATTACTTACCTTTTTCACTTTGTATGGAACATTAGTTTTACTTTAGTACTACCCATACTAGCAAAACGGATTGATAAGAAGTTGTCAACTGACTGATAGTGAATTATGCAGCTGATTTGATAATTAACGATAGACGTCTTTTTGTTGGTGTTATATAATAATGTCAAAGAAGTGATACTAAGGAGAACTAGGTATGATCATCATATCCTTGAGAGAACAACCGGAGTATGCGCCTGAGGCGATAGCATACATACAGGAGAAGTGGGCAAACGAAGACAGTATGGCGCTCTATCAAGACTGTATTCAGTCCTCACTAGTCTCGAGTTCTACGCTTCCACAGTGGTACATCGCTCTCGATAGATCCAGAATTGTCGGGTGTGTAGGGTTGATTACTAATGACTTTATCAGCAGGATGGACCTGTGGCCATGGTTATGTGCACTGTACGTCGAAGAAGCTGACAGAAACAAAGGAATCGGACAATCACTCGTCAACTATGTCGTAAAAGATGCCATCAAGCTAGGTTACGACCAGGTTTATCTATGTACGGATCATGTCGGTTACTACGAGAAGTTTGGCTTTGAGTATATTGGGGATGGGTATCATCCATGGGGTGAAAAGTCGCGCATTTACCAGATTTAATAAGTGATCACAAGGAACTGTTCTTTCGGGGCAGTTTCTTTTCATAATTGACAAGGATAAGTACGACGTAATACAATGCTTATATGAGAAGGTTAAGCACGCAAAGAAGAGGAAACTAAAATGATACTAGAAGAATTTGATCCCAACAAAGAAGCCGTTATTAATCCTGGGGGTATCATCAATGTGATTGATGGGTTCCCAGAGGTGGTCGTCTCCTGTTTCTCACGGGTCACATTCGATAGAATCCTATCCAATTATAATCCACAACAAATCGCTTCAGTTTCCTTCGCAAATTTGGTCATACCAGTCTATAAAATAGAGTACCGAGATACTGAGATTGGTTTAGTCAACGCTTATGTAGGCGCTGCCGGATCAGTAGGGATGTTCGAAGATCTTACCTCCATGGGCATGAAGAAACTGTTGATATTTGGGACCTGTGGGGTACTCGATGCGCGTATCAAAGATACCTCCATCATCATCCCAAACAGGGCTGTACGTGATGAGGGAACCAGTTATCACTACGCACCAGCGACCGATGAAATTGACACCAATGTCGGTATGATTGCTATGCTAGAGGACTATTTTAATCGTCATGATTTGTCCTATACCATTGGTAAAGTCTGGACAACCGATGCTTTCTACCGTGAAACTCGTTCTAAATTAGAGCGCCGGAAACAAGCAGGCTGTATCGCCGTCGACATGGAATGCTCCGCACTAGCAGCCTTTGCCCAGTTTCGTGGCATTGAACTGATTCATTTCTTCTATGCTGCGGATAACCTTGACACGGAAGTCTGGGATGCTCGAAGCCTTTCGAATCACCATCGCCTCGATGAGAAAGACGCCATCGCCTCAATCGCTCTAGACATCGCGTATTCAGTATTTTAAGGAGGTTTTATGCGCTCAACAGAAGAAATGTACGAATTGATTCTCGGCTATGCTCGGGTTGATCACCGTATCAGAGCCGTCCTTTTGAACGGTTCCAGGGCTAACAAGTTAGTCCCAAGTGATAAGTATCAGGATTTCGATATTGTGTACGTGGTAGACGATATCGAATCCTTCAAAGCAGGATCTTCATGGCTTAATCATTTCGGGAAACGATTGATGTTACAAATCCCCGAAAGCATGCGTCATCCGAGCAATGATGGACATGTCAGTTACCTCATGCTATTTGAAGATGGCAATCGAATCGATTTGAGCCTGATACCACAAACTAATCTAGAACTAATCGCAGACGATAGTTTAACCATTAAGCTACTCGATAAAGATGGGTTATTACCAGAATATCCACTCTCTAATGACTCCAGCTACTATGAGAAGAAGCCAACGAAACTAGAGTACGATTCGTGCTGTAATAACTTCTGGTGGTGCCTCCAAAACGTCGGTAAGGGCATTGTACGCAACGAAATCCCTTATGCGATGATGATGTACCATACTATCGTGCGCGAAGAACTCCATGACATGATTGCCTGGTCCATAGCGATGGATTATGACTTTAAGGTATCAGCGGGTAAGATGGGCAAGTTCTTCAAGAACTACCTACCAGAGAAGCTCTATTCACAGTATCTGAGAACTTATTCTAGCACTGAAATAGAAGCGTTCTGGAACGCTCTCTTTGAAATGTGCGTGCTCTTCAGCCAGATTGCTAAAAAGGTCGGAAACGGACTTGGCTATGACTACGAATTAAACGATGAACTCAACATGATGGGTTATCTTCGCCAATTGAAAACAGAATCGATAGATGAAAGAAGGAGAAACACAG
>JAAZEC010000242.1 GCA_012512495.1 Erysipelothrix sp. | reverse complement strand
TCCATAAAGGGGTGAGTGCTATGGATACAGTTGTCATGATACAAGATCTTGTAAAGTATTATAAGGATTTCAAAGCCGTTGACGGTTTGAACTTTGAAGTGAAAAAGGGCCAGATTGTGGGTCTCTTAGGACCCAATGGTTCAGGAAAATCTACGACGATCAATTGCTTATTGGGCCTTCTGAATTACCAAGAGGGTCAAATCGAATTATTCAATCAACCCATGAAAGCCGACGCCTATGACTTAAAGAGAAAGATTGGTGTTGTCTTCCAGGATGTGGCGGTATTTGAAGAGCTCACGGTCTATGAGAATATTGACTATTTCTGTAGTCTCTATGTAAAGGATAAGAAGGAAAGAAAAGAGAAGGTTAAGAACGCCATCGATTTGGTGGCTATTAACAATTTTGTCAAACACAAACCGAAACAGCTAAGTGGCGGTCTTTTAAGACGCCTCAACATTGCCTGTGGTATCGCGCACCAACCAGAACTCATTATCTTTGATGAACCAACCGTAGGGGTGGATCCACAATCTCGTAACCACATTCTAAAGGGCATCGAACAGCTCAACCAAGAAGGTGCGACAGTCATCTATACTTCGCACTACATGGAAGAAGTAGAACAGCTGTGTGATGAAATCGTCATCATCGACGATGGAAAGAACATCGCCAAGGGAACGAAGGACGAGCTTCTAGACCTCATTGAGACCGATGAGAAAATCACACTGACCCTCAATCAGATCCCAGAGGGATTGGTTGAGGCTGTTAAATGCTTGGATAATTTTCATTCCATCGATGTCAATACTAAGTCCATCGAAGTATCATTTACGAAATCATCGGACAACTTAGGTAATTTAATAGCCCTAACGAAGGAACATCATATCGATTATGAGTCCATCTACTCCGTTAGACCTACACTCAACGATGTCTTTTTAGCCTTAACAAAGAAAGCGCTGAGGGATGAATAATGATCAGACGTCAGCTCAGACTCTTTTCTCAAGACAGGCAATCACTCTTTTGGTCCTTCCTGTTTCCACTCATACTGGCTACCTTTTTTCAGTTGGCACTCTCTAATCTGAGCGGTAACGTACCCATTGAAACTATTGATATTGCGTATTTAAATCAAAGTGTAGCTAGTAACTCATTTACTCAGTTTGACAGCTTCATCAATAGTGTCGAAACAGAGGAGGGTCCACTATTCAATGTCGTGACAGTCAGTGACAATGAAGAAGCTCTAGCAATGTTGGATAGCCATGAACTAACGGTCTTAGTTGATGTCTCATCTGATGAGTTTCCTTTAACGATCAAGAGTGAGTCCATTAAACAATCAGTCGCGGCTCAAGTTATTGAGTCCTATCTTCAAAACACTCAGACCATCACCTCAATACTTACTAGAAACCCACAGCTCGATGTGGAAACGGTCCTGAGTACTTTAACCAGTGAGAGTACCTATTTTGAGAGTAACTCAGACGAGAATACGAGCTATAACACAATCTATTTCTACGCTTTAATAGGAATGCAGGCGATGTATGGATCCTTGTGGGGACTCAAGGTCATGAATCAGAATGAGGCCAACCAAAGCACGAAGGGGATGAGGGTACAGGTTTCACCGGTTCCTAAGGCAAAGCTCATCTTCAGTGGATTGATCGCTTCCGTCATTCTTCACTTTGTCTCAATGATTCTGTTGTTAGGTTTCTTGATGTTTGTGCTTAAGGTAGAATTTGGTAATCAGCTAGGGGCCATCGCCTTCATTAGTTTCTTAGGTTCCATGGCCGGTGTCTCTATGGGCTTGTTTATTGGGGCTTCTAGCAGAGCAAGCTTTGATTCCAAGATCGGTATGAGTATCGCAATTAGTATGGTCATGTCAGCTTTGTCAGGCATGATGTATTCAGGAATGGATTTACTAGTTAAACAAAATGTTCCTATCTTAGCTACGATTAATCCGATAACACAGATATCCCAGGCACTCCAAAGTCTTCACTACTATAATAATTTAGATCTGTATTGGCTCTCAGTGCGCAATCTCTCTTTGATCATTGTGGTCCTGATCAGCCTTAGTATCTTCTTTACAAGGAGAAAACAATATGACAGTCTTTAAGAACGTACTGAAACTACTGAAACATAACATAAAAACAATTGGGATGTATGTGGCTATTTATCTGGTAATAGCGATGATTGCGATTCAATCAGCTCCGGTGTCTACTACCCAGAGTTTGGATCGTCCCATGATCTACCTCGAGAATTGGGATGACCATCCAGTGGCACAGAAGCTGGTGGACTATCTTGAAGAGAGCAATCAAGTGATTGATGTGGCTATTGATATGGTTGAGGATTCACTGTTTCACCGGGAGATTCACGCAATCGTTGTTATCCCTGAGGGTTTCTCGGAAGAATTGTTGGCTGGGGCACAGCCACAGATGGTTCTGAAAACCAATGGTGATTTAAATGGTAGCTATGTGGAGAACAATGTTAGTTTGTTTCTGAATACCATTAGGGCGTTTGCGCTGACGGGTGATGAGCTAGATGATGAATTGTTGTCCGAGGCGGTGTCGGCTCTAGATCAACAAGTGCC
>JAAZEC010000241.1 GCA_012512495.1 Erysipelothrix sp. | reverse complement strand
TCAAACAGAATCTCCTCTTGATGGCGACCCGACGAGAAAAATTCTTGTAGAACCGGAAGAACCCAATCAAGAATAATGAATGGATAAGGGTCAGAGCGCAAAACCCCTTCATCTTACTTTGTGGTACTATATGGTACTATGTCAAGAAAACGAATTTAACCTAAAATGTATCCACTGATCAATAGCTAGTTTTCTCTAATTTGGCAGGGGTAGCAGGACTCGAACCCACATATAGTATGAGAAGAAAAATTATTTTCAAATACTAGTCTAAACGTATTATATCATAAGGTATAAATTATCTAAGAGCATGCCACTAAACATAAAGAAACAATACCCATACATATCTTATAGCGACCATAGTACAGCCCTTTATCAATCATGAATTACATTGAGTATGGTAAATATAGTCCAATAAGACTATAATTGAACTAACAACGGAGGTTTACTATGCACCTATTTAGAAAATCACTTCTATTCTTCTTTACAGCCCTTTGCCTTCTCCTCTTTAAGGAAATCTACTTTGGAGCTTCATTCAACATTAACTCGTTTGAAGGGAGTGCCTTCACAATCATCAGTGCTTTCATTCTTTTTATCGTTGCGATTGTCCTTCTCTTTGTGAAGGACCCACATGAAGTGGTATCCATGCAAGAAGAAATGGATCAGAGATATGAGAAAAAAGGTCTTACTACTATAGAGAAAATGTATGAGCTTAAAAACGCACATGACACTCAGAAAAAAGATTCAGATTTCGTACAGATTGATGATGCCACTCATTATCGAGAAAAGAAGAACTCTCTTACTAAATTAGATCGGCTTTTGGGCTTTAAAGATTCGGACTATATTCAAAAGAAAGATTCTGAGTTTGTCCAAATGGATGATCACGTTTATGAGTTCCAAGAGTTCAAGGAACATGAATACGATGGCAAAATTAAATGTCCACATTGTGGAAGCACAAATACTTCAGAACAATCAAACGCATTTCCTACTCTTTCAATGAAGAAAGGTGGTCTACAAACATTCATCAAGCTTCTTCTGGATGTTGAAAATACCACAAGCAAAAAAAGCTATGTATGTAATAATTGCCATAAGACCTGGTAAGCAAAGAGCTTCGTTCTCAAATTGAACGAAGCTCTTTTTAATGCAATTATAGATGTGCTTTAGGTCGAATCAGTAATCCTGCACCAATACCAATAAAAGATATGATGAAATAAGCAATACCATTCGGATCACTCATTCCACCAAACAATACTAGACTCGCACCAACAAGCGCAAGCACAGGATATACGATCCCTTCCATAAACGACCCTTCTTTATTTTTGACATAATCAATCAATAATCTTAAATAAAGAGAACCATAAAACACATACGTTAATACGATCGGTAAACTATCTACCTGTAATCCAGAGAAATGAATAAAACCAAGTTCAATTTCGAATACACTGAGGAAATGAAGCAGTGCCCATATGAATACCATTACCAAAGAGAACAAAGCAGAGTTCATTGATATACCAGACTTCTCTTCGACCGTTGTAAAGCGCTCAGAACGCGGGAACTCCCCACGGACAGCTAAAGAGTAAGGAAGTCTTATATAACCCAACACAAGCCCGTTAATCGAGCCCAGTATCGAAATAGTGACCGCTATGTAGACAAGACGCACACCAAACTCCCCTAGGAAGCCCTGTACGATATAACCAACCGACCCATCTTCAAGACTCATAATGAGTTCAGGTCCAAGCATTGCATTAATACCAACAAAATAGAGTAGATATACCGACAAGATAATTAGCGGTGAAAGCACAAGAGCTTTCGACAGATTACGTTTAGGATTCTTAATCTCATGCGCAATCGCAGGCCCAACAAACCAGCCATCAAAAGAGAAGGCACAAGCCACAAGACCCGCAAACAAACCACCCGCCGTATGAGACGACACCGTGGCGGCGGTAGTAATATTTGAAATACTACCAAACAACAAGCCCACAAGAGATAAACCACCTAAAGCAGCAAGTTTAATGATTAAAGTAATATTCTGAATTACCCCCGCCTTATTGGTACTCCAAATATTGAGACCAAACAGAATGAGAATGATCAGAAACATAATCAACCAAATCTGCCAAGATGATGAATCCGTAATCCCAAATGTTAACCCAATGTATACAGAAGCAATCCACGAAAGAACCGCAATGATTGCGGGAAAGTAAAAAACAGTTTGAAACCACCCCGCAAGATAAGCAAAGGTCTTACCCCAAGCCAACTCACAATAAGTAATCAAACCACCCACAACTGAAGTCTTTCGTGCATACTGCGCAATACACAAACCACCAAAGACAATCCCAAACGCACCCACTATCCAAAGAGCAACTCCTAGTAATACATTACCATTGGTAGCACGTAAGATATCATCTGTCTTAAAAAATATCCCAGAACCAATCACAACACCACAAATCATTGCGATCGTCGTGAATAACCCAAATCTTCCCTCAT